>JAHZJA010001094.1 GCA_022601155.1 Deltaproteobacteria bacterium
GAGGGGACGGGGGCTCGCCGTTCCGAGGCAGAGCAAAGCGAGCGTGGGGGGAGCCCAGCATCGCGCCCGTCCGATCGTTGAGGCCGCGCAACCGTGCCTCGGACGATCACCGACCCGCGCGGGGTCGGTGCCAGTATCGCTCGGCGCGCGGGGCCGGTTGGCCGACAGCACGCGCGTGCTCGGACATCATCGCGCGGTAGCTCTCCCGCGAGCCGAACAGCGCCCGCACTTGGCTGTCGTAGGCGAAGATGGCGTGCTCGGCCCGCGCTGCCATCGTGCTGTCGAGTCGCTCGACCTCCGCCGAGACTGGGGTGCTCTGCGTCGCGGTCGGCCAGCGGTCCCAGCGTCGCTCGCAGCGCTGCCGGGCCGGCCCAGGCGGGAGGAAGGCCCGTACGTACGGCGCGCGGAGCATGGCGTCGACGTACTCGGCGGCGGGCGGCGGGCGGTCGACCTCGTCGGTCGTGTAGCCGAGCTCGGCCCGTCGACGAGCGACGGCATGGCGCACTGCAGCGTACGGCTGGTCCTCGTAGTAGAGGCATCGAGCGTCGAGGACGTCAGCGGCCGCGTGCACCAGCTGGTGGTCCACGTGGTCGCCCACGGCCAGCGGAACATGGACGACGGCGGGGCGCAGCGCGTGCTCGTGCGCGTGCAGGGTCTCGCGCAGTCGGTCGACCGACACGGCATCGCGGGTGGTGGTGGGACCGGTCAGGGTCTCGAAGTCACGATAGTGCGGGTCGCGAAAGGGGGCGTCGAGCAGGCCCAGCCATCGGGCGGTCGCCCCCAGGCGTGCGGTGGCCGTCTCGTCCTCGCGCCGACGGGCAGCCCACGTGGCGTCGTGGGGCGAGGCGGCGTGGCTGAAGACGGTGGTGACGACTACGGTGTCTCCCCGCGCGATATGTCGCTGCATCCGCCCCGCGCACGCGAGCACGGCGTCGTCGAGATGTGGGGAGAGGAACAAGGCAACGGCCACGTTGGATACGCATACCCCCGGTGTTTGCCCGGCGCAAAACCGGCTAGAGTCGCCGAGCAGGGACCCGAAGATGCATAGATTCTCGATTCCGATCGCCGTCCTGACCCTCGTTGCTGCTGCGAACGCGTGCAAGACGACGACCGAGGCGACGGCGACTCCGCAGGTGACGACGATGGACAATGTACTGCTCGCGCCCTGGACCGGGCCTCACGGTGGGGTTCCGGCGTTCGAGGCCATGGAGCTGGCCGCGCTCGAGCCAGCCATGAAAGAGGCGATGCGGCTGCACCTGGCCGAGCTGGACACGATTGCGGCCAATCCCGAGCCGCCCACGTTCGACAACACGATCGTCGCGATGGAGCGTGCGGGCGCGGTCATCCGCCGGGTGGAGACCTACTACGGGATCTGGAGCAGCAACATGTCGACGCCGGAGTTCCGCGAGGTGGAGGGGCGTCTGGCTCCCGCCGAGTCGGAGTACCGCTCGGCGATCACGCAGAACGAGGCATTGTTCGCCCGGGTCAAGGCGGTCAAGGACGATCCGAAGACCGCCCAACGATCCCCGGCGGAGCAGCGACTGGTGAGCTTGATCTACGACCGTTTCGCGCGGCGCGGTGCGATGCTCGAGGGCGCAGCCAAGGATCGCTACGCGGAGATCCAGCGGCGACTGGCGGAGCTGCATACCGCCTTCGGCAACAACGTCCTGGCCGACGAAGAGGGCTACGTCTCCTGGCTGACCGAGGACCAGCTGTCGGGTCTCCCCGACTCCTTCAAGGCGGCGGCCGCCAGCTTGGCCGAAAGTCGGGGCCAGCCGGGGAAGTACGCGATCACCAACACGCGGTCCTCGATGGATCCGTTCCTCACCTACTCCGACGAGCGGGGGCTGCGAGAGCAGGTGTGGCGCAACTACTACGGCCGCGGCGACAACGGTGACGCCCACGACAACAACGCCATCATCGCGGAGATCCTGGTGTTGCGTGACGAGCGGGTGGCATTGCTCGGCTACGACAACTACGCGCAGTGGCGCCTGGAGGACCGCATGGCCGGCACTCCAGAGCGCGCGATGGCGCTGATGGAGGCGGTGTGGCCATCCGCGGTCGCGCGGGTGAAGGAGGAGGTCGCCGACATGCAGGCGATCGCCGACCGCGACAAAGCGGGCATCACCATCGAGCCGTGGGACTACCGCTACTACGCCGACAAGGTTCGCAAGGACAAGTACGCGCTCGACTCCGACGAGATCAAGCAGTACCTCCAGCTCGACAAGCTCCGCGAGGCGATGTTCATGGTCGCCGGGCGGCTGTTCGGCTTCGTGTTCACCCCGCTGCCCGACGGTGAGATCCCGGTGTTCCACCCCGACGTGAAGGTCTGGGAGGTCACCGATGCCACCAGCGGCGATCACATCGGCCTGTGGTACCTCGATCCGTTCGCGCGCACGGGCAAGCGCTCGGGCGCGTGGGCTTCGTCGTACCGTGGGCACACCACCTTCGACGGCAAGCAGACGGTGCTGTCGTCGAACAACTCGAACTTCATCAAGGGTGCAGCGGGGCAGCCCGTGCTGATCTCGTGGGACGACGCCCAGACGTTCTTTCACGAGTTCGGGCACGCCCTGCACGCGCTGTCGTCTCGGGTCGAGTACCGCACGCTCAACGGGGGTGTCCGCGACTACACCGAGTTCCAGTCGCAGCTGCTGGAGCGCTGGCTGTTCACGCAGCCGGTCATCGACAGCTACTTGGTGCATCACAAGACCGGCGCGCCCATGCCCGCGGAGCTGGTGGCCAAGATCAAGAAGGCGGCCACCTTCAACCAGGGGTTTTCCACGGTGGAGTACCTGGCGTCCGCATTGATGGACCTCAAGTTTCACACCGTCGATCCCAAGGGGATCGATCCCGATGCGTTCGAGCGGGAGACGCTGGCCGCGTTGGGCATGCCGTCACAGCTGGTCATGCGCCACCGCTCCCCGCACTTTTCCCATGTGTTCTCGGGCGAGGGCTACTCGGCGGGGTACTACGGCTATATGTGGGCGGACGTCCTCACGGCGGACGCGGCCGAGGCATTCGCGGCCTCGCCCGGTGGCTTCTACGACGAGGGCATGGCGGCGAAGCTCGTCGACCATCTGTTCGCGCCGCGCAACGCTGTCGATCCGGCCGAGGCTTACCGAGCATTTCGGGGTCGCGACGCGCAGATCGAAGCCCTGATGCGGGACCGGGGATTCCCCGTCCCCAAGCGCTGAGGCATCGACGTCCTAGTTCCAAGCCGGTTGCACGAGCACCGCGCGACTTGGCTCACTTGCCGCGAACTGCCGTCGTTCGGCTGGTTCGCGGTGATTGGCCGTCCGATCGATTTTTCTTGTTTCGGTCGGCACTGCCGCCGTATCAGTGCCGCTCCATGAAGCGCTTTGATCTGCTCACTCCCTTGTTCTTGGCCGCCGCGCTGGCGGTGCCCGCTTGTGTCGTCGTGCAAGACGACGACGACAATGCCAGCTCCGGCAACGACGGGGGCAACGCGACCGGAGGCAACGCGACCGGAGGCAACGCGACCGGAGGCAATGCAACCGGGGGGAACAACGGCAGCGGAGGCACGTGCGACATGACCGATCCGGGTGGCGACACCTGTGAGTCCGGAGACGACTGTGTCGTGTCGTGTCAGTGCGACGACGGTGCTGTGAACATCGGGGTCTGCACCAACAACATCTGCGCCCGCGCCGAGGACATGTGCAACGACGAGTGCGCCAACTGGGGCGGTGATTACTGCCGCATCGGCGGCGGTGGCGGTGGCAACGACAGCACCGGTGGCGGCGGCGTCTGCTCCGATGCCGGTGAGGTCTGCGAGGTCAACGGCGACTGCTGTGGCTTCGACTCGGGCGACTCGGGCTGCATCAACCTCGGTGAGGTCGCCGTGTGTGCCGACCTGTGCTCGGTGGATTCGGACTGCGAGAGCGATTGCTGTGCCCAGCTCGAAGGCGGCGGTGGAGCCTGCGCTCCCTCCGACTTGTGCTAGCGCTCACCCCAGCGGTGCCCGGCTCGTTGCAGCAGGGCACCGCCGACCCCGAAGCCGAGGGTGAGGACCAACGTCCGTAGCCCCGTCGTCCGCGGGTCGCCTCGTGCAGCCAATGCCGCGAGTTCGGCGTCGTTGAGCACCAGGACATCCTCGGTCGGCCACCCGGCCGAGGCGAGGACCTCGGGAACGAAACGGTCGTCGCCCGCGAGCCCAGCGTAGGAACTTCCGCCTGGCGTGGGGTCATCGCCGAGCTCACAGGGGAGGGCGACGACGACCGAAGACGCCGTCGTGCCGGCCCGCCGCTGCGCATCGACGAGGCCCCCAACGACGAATTCTCGCAGCGCGATTGCTGCCGCACGCTCGTCGCTCGCGGCTTGGTCTCGGAGGGGCAGCTGGTCCCACGGGCGCGGATAGGCGAAGCGGTGACCCCCGAGACAGATCTTGAGCTGTGACTGACCGAGGTCGATGACGCCATGGGTGTTGGCGCCCGGTCGCAGCTGTCGTGCTCCACGCTCGCAGACCCAGGTGGGATCCTCGGCGATCCACACCGGGCATCGAGCCGTGCGCCCCAGGGTCTCGGGGTCGATGGTGACCGCGCGGCCCCCCGCGAGCCACACCGCCTCGAAGTCCCGCAGGGAGGGAGGCAGCACCGTGCCCGAGCGGGTGGTGGCGGTGCCCGCTCGCAGAGCATCCAGAGCCTCGCCGAGTGCCTGGGGCAGCGTCTCCGCGTTGATGTGGTCCCACAAGATGCCGTGGGCCATCTGCAGGTCCCACAGCTCGATGGGCACGACGCCAGCCGGCCGTGCGCGCATGGGAACACACGCTGGCCTTGGGGCCGCCGTCATGGGACTCGCCGGACTCTCAGGCCCGGGTGCTGCTCGAGGAGCGCTGGAATCAACTCGGTGTCGAGCGTGGCGAGCGACGATGGTCGATCGGTCGCTTCGAACCACACGTGTACCGCCCGGATCGGCCGGCCGTCGACTCTCCAACGCTGGTCGATGCGCACGTCGAGCTTCACGGTGGCGACCGCCGACAGGGGAACCTCGCCGCCCATGGGAACGTCGAGCATGGTCGACAGCAGGGCTTGGGGGTCGTCGATGAGATCCGTGGCCGAGCCCTCGGTGAGCACGAGGGGGACCGCGTGCCCGTCGTGCTGGACCACCCCGAGGGGGGTGTCGGCTGTCAGCTGTCGCAGGTGGGCGGCGATGTCGGAGCTGCCGAGGCCGAGGCTGCGTGCAGCGTCGGCCTGGAGCTGTACATCGAGCGTCGGCGTGGGGCTGGCGTCGGGACTGACCAACAATCCACCGTCGCGGGCCGACGTCGAGAGCGTCGCCGCGGCTTGGTCACCGATCGCGGACTCGGGGTGCTCCACGAGCACGGTGGTGTGGCCACGACGGGGGCCACGATACGAGTGGACCACGAGGTCGGGACTGGTCGTGGCGTAGTCGAGCAGCTTGGCGGCATCGGGGTCGTCGGTCGGGATCAGGAGCTGTATGTGGACGGAGCCCCCGGGCAGGGCAACGTCGGCGAGGATCGGGTCGGCGAGCAGCCACATTGCGCCGTAGCTCACCGGGGCCTGCTCGATCGCGGCTCGGGCCCTCGCGTAGGCGTTGGCTCCCGGCGCAACGGAGAGATCGAGCAGATCGAAGTCACCGGCGAGGCTGGGCCCGGCGCCGAGCGAGCCACAGCCTTGCGGGTCGAGCTGTCCCGCGAGGCGGATCGTCAGCGCGGGTGGCAACGCGAGCGTCGCGATCGTCTCCTGAACGGTCGCGGCGTCGGGTGACTCGACCAGCAGCACCTGTACGGTAGAGCCAGCGGACCATGCGCGTGGGCCCCGGGGCTCGAAGCCATGCTCCACCTGGGCGACATCGGACAGCAGCACGGGTACGCCACCAGCGGACGCGACCACTTGTTGAAGGAGGTCGTCGATGGTCTGCGCGTCGTTGGACCGCACCACCAACGGCCCGGAGGGGGCGCCGAGCGTCGCGTCCATCGCGGCGTGGTCCAGCGCGGTTCGCAGTGCACTCCGTGTCAGGCCCATTGCCCGGAGGCGAGCCGGGTCCACGCGAACCGAGATACGGGGACGGGGGCGACCGTGCTGTGCCACCACCCCAATCTTCGGGGCGGTGGCGAGCTCGAGCTCGAGGCGATCGGCCACCGCGCTGATGCGGTCATCGGGCCCTCGGACGACCACGACCTGCATCGATGGTGGCGGCATCACCATCCGGACGCTGGGGGTCTCGACGTCCTCGGGAAGATCGGTGATGCGCTGCAGCGCACTGCGGACGCTCGACGACAGCTCGGCCGACGGTGTCGCGGTCTGCAGCCACAGCTCGGCACGACCTTCGGTGGCTCGGGTCTCGATGGCCTCGACCCCCTCGATCTCCTGGATGCGGGCTTCCACCGCAGCAATGGTGGGCTCCAGCAACTCGATGCTCGCACCGGGGTAGGGGAGGTCGATGTGCAGCCGTGGGGTGCACGCGCCGGGGAGACGCCGAGTCGATGGCGACGGGGTAGGGGTTGGAGTCGGAGTTGGAGTCGGAGTCGGCTCGGTGGGTGAGCAACCGGCGACGATGAACATGACCATGACGATGGCCAGGGCGATCGGATGTCCCGACAGCCGAGTCTGCGTACGCCAGCGTTCGTGACCCGGAAAACTCACCGTCGCGACGGTAGACCGCGGCGGGCCTGGGGGGCAATGCCATGGGGGGAAGGGTGTCAGCCGTGGTGCAATCGGACCTTGGTCTCGACGACGGGAGGCCACGGGTCACAAGGCGCGGACGCCAGGTGGTGGTAGTAGGCGCGCTCGAGCCGATACCGCAGCTTGCACAGCTGCAGGGCCGCCCGAAACCACCACCACGCACGCCGTTCCGAGGCTGGGGCCTTGCGCAGCGCGTCGCGGTCGTAGCCTCGGACCCCGAAGCGACGGTGTACGGCGCGGGTCTCGGGAAACAGGCGGTCGAGTCGCTCGATCTCCATCCGCATGCGTCGATACGTCCGCGCCATCCCCTCGAACGTCTCTGGAGCTCGAAACCACACCAGGCCCGTGTTCGTCTGCAGGATGGCGCGCGGGCCATCGGCGGCGATGATCGTTCGCGACAGATAGATGTCGTCGACGCGCATGCCCGCGTGGAGGTCGTAGAAGTTGTCGCGGCGAAGCGCGGCCAGCCGAGGTCCGAGCTCGGCCCGGGTGGGGATCGACCAGCCGCGAATGGCGAACAGCTTGCCGGAGAACCATGGGCGACGGGTCTGAAAGCCCGAGCGCAGGTTGTAGACGTACAGCGCGTTGGCCATGGTGCTGTGGCGATGCGGGGGCAGGGGCTGCTTGGGTGGGTACGCGACCCGCAAGGCCGGGTCGGCCTCCATCGCGTCGGTGAGGCCCAGGAGGGTCTCCGGTTCCACCACGATGTCGGCATCGGCGTAGATCACCACCGCCGTCGTAGTGGCGACCGCCCGCTGGGCTTCGACGATCCCTCCCGAGGACTCGAGCGTGCGGACGCCTTCGAAGCGGCGGGCGATCGCTCCGGTCTGGTCCGTACACGCATCGAGCACCACCACTACATCGAACCGAACCGGACGACGGCGCTGGGCGTGGTCGACCGCGCACAACAACGACCGCAGGCACTGCGCGATGCAGCCGGCCTCGTTGCGGGCCGTGACCGCCAAGGTGACGTCGACTATGGAGCGGCGAGCCATGCTTCGAGTCGATCGGCTGCGGCCGAGGCCCCGTCGCCGGGCATGCAGCCATGGAGCCGCTCGCGGACGCTGGGGTGGAGCAACGCCTGGAGGGCCTCGGTGCACGCCGCTTGTGAAGCCGTGTGCAAGTCGACGATGCGGCCGAGGTCTGCGCGGCGCAGCAGCTCCGCTTGGTGAAACTGGTCGTTGCAGATGGGGGACACCAGCAGCGGTACCCCGTGGGCCAGCGACTCGACCACCGAGTTGGCGCCACCGTGGCTGACCATCACCGCGGCGTGGGGCAGGACCTCGAGCTGTGGCAACCACGGCCGAAGAATCGACCCGGCGGGCCACGGACCCAGCGGCCTTGGGTCCAGCTGCCCGGTGCTCGCGACCACCCTCACGTTCAGCGCACGGGCGGCGGTCGCGACTCGCTTGAACATCCGGGGCTGATGGAACACCTGGCTGCCCAGCGACATGTACAGCACCGGGCGATCCCGCAGTGCCTCCCAGTCGATATCGCTGCGAGGCTCGCGAGGTTGGGGAGGAAGACTCGCCCCCACCAGCGTGACTCCGGCCGGGGGCGTGCCCACGAGGGTCCGGCTGCCAAAGCACACGGTAAGCCGCGGCGAGAGAAGATCGCAGCCCCGAAACCGGGGCTGCATGCCGTACTGCTGGAACATCGCCGCACGACCCGGGGTGAGGGCCGCGACGGTGCGAAGCAGGTCCGAGTCGAGGTCGTCGGGCAGGGCAGGATTGAGCGAGTTGGAGACGCACGCCCAGGGCCGGGCCTTGCGGTGGGCAGCAATGGCCGCGGCGTAGAGCATGGGGTCGACAATGACCGCGTCGGGCTGGAGCTCGTCGATGACCGCTTCGATGCGCGGCACCTGCTCGGCCACGCCGCCCAGCAGGATGGTCGTGATCCACCGCCGCAGCCACGCGGGGTCGCGAACACGGCGGGAGAACTCGGCGCCAGCATACGGCTGGGGCGGGACGGGGTAGACCGCCGGCCAGCGTCGCAGCCCTGCGGCCTCGATGGGAGCATCGACCGGACCCTCGGCGTACACGTGAACGTCGTGGCCCCGGTCGCGCAGGTGCATGGCGGGGCCCAGCATGGGGAACAGGTGCCCACGCTCGGCGATCACGGCGAACAACAAGCGGCTCATGGGGCGACGACGTCGTAGGCACGCTGCCAGTGGGCCAGCGCGGCGACGCGGAACAGTACCGCACGTTGGCCCTCGTCGAGCGGGCGTTCGGGGTGCAGCAACGCCCGCAGCTCGGGCTCGTGGCACAGCGCCAGCAGCAGGCTCGGGTCCTCGTGGAGGGCCTCGGTCACCAGGGCCTGGTAGATCCGAGCGGTGCGTTGATCCTTGGGCTGCGCCGACTTTTCTCGGGTGGCAATGGCGTGGGGAACGAGACCAGCGGTGGCCTCTCGCAGCACGGCCTTGCTGGTGCCGCCGCGGAGGGCTCGACGCGGATCGATGCTCAGCGCCAGAGCCACCAGCGCGGGGTCGGCAAAGGGCACCCGCGCCTCCACCCCGAAGGCCATCGTGTGGATGTCGCCGTTGTGCAGCAGTCGCGGGAGCCAGCGGTCGAGGACGAGCCGAGTGGTGGCCAAGATCCGGTTGCGAGGCGTGGTGAAATCGTGCCCATGGTCAGCGAGGCGGGCGACGTGGGCTTGCGCGATCTGGCCCTGGATGTCGGAGCCCCAGTCGGGGTGACACGGGGCCGACGCGAACCGGGAGAGCATCGCGCGGGGATGCTTCGTGGCGTCGTCGTCGAGCAGGAAGTGATAGCCGTAGTGGGTCTCGTCGGCCGCATCGCCCACCAAGACCGCCCGGCCGTGATGGCGGGCGGCCGCGGCCAGGTGGTGCTGCGCCAGCTGTTGCTCCCAAGCGGGGACGGTGTCATCGATGCGTGCGATCTCGGGGAGCGCCTGGCGGATCGAAGCGGTGGGCGCAGTGACGACGGTCTGCTCGAGACCGAGCTCCCTGGCTGCGAGCGCAGCGAACGGAGTGTCGTCGGACAGCACGATCCGGGAGTGTTGGTAGTCGTACTCGGCCTGGCCGTCGAAGGTGATCGTCAGGGCGTGGGGCGGCGTCGGGGCATGCTGGCATGCGATGGCCGCGATTGCGGTGGAGTCGAGCCCTCCGCTGAGGAACACCCCCACGGGCACATCACCTCGCAGGGCGCGGCGCACCGCAGAGTCCAGGGCGGCCCGCAGCTGCTCGACCACCGCGTCGTCGTCTCGGTCGGCGGTCACCGACAGGGGCGCCCACGTTCGAAGCACGGTGCCGTCGCGATCGAAGCTCAGGCACTGCCCGGGACCCAGGTAGTGGAGCCCGGCGAAGGAGGGGGCGGTCACACCACTGAGGCACGGGGCCGCGAGCACCTCGAGCAGCGCAGGCACGTTGGGCCGGGGTCGGTGGGGGTCGACGGCGACCAGGGCCTTGGCTTCCGATGCGAAGCGCAGGCCGTCGGCCTCGATGGCATAGGCCAGGGGCTTGACCCCCAAGGTGTCGCGCGCCAGCAGCCCCCGTTGCTGCTGCTCGTCCCACCACGCCAGTGCGAACATGCCTCCCAGGCGGGGCAAGGCGTCCTGCCCCCACGTAGACAGCGCGGCGAGGACCACCTCGGTGTCGGACCGGGTACGAAACTCCCAGTGCGGGGCGAGGGCATCACGGAGCTCGGCGTGGTCGTAGATCTCCCCGTTGTAGACCAGGGTGTAGCGCCCGCTGGGGTCGTGCATGGGCTGCCCGCCGCCCTGACGATCGAGCAGGACCAGCCGCGTCGCCCCCAGGCAAGCGTGGCGGCCTTGCCACTGCGCGGTGGCGTCGGGGCCTCGATGGTGAAGAGCCTGCGCCATGCGGCCCACGTCGTGGGCATGCGCCGCGGCGGGCCGCCCAAAGTCGACTATCCCGGCGATGCCACACATGCTCGTAGCTGGGAGGGGTGGCCGCCGAGGGCCTGCCACAGAAGGTGCAGCGTGGTGAGACCACAGCGGATCCGTGCGCCCGCAGGGTCGGGGTTGGCCCAGCCTGCTGCCTGCGGAAGCCACCGGGCCAAGCCTTCGAGGGCGGCAGTGCCCACCAGGCGCTCCACGCCGAGATCGGGAGCCAGGCGCTTGGCCTTGGGTGCTTCGGTGAGCGCGGGGGGGAGCCACCGGGTCGCGACCTCCCGTAGGGCACGCTTGTGTGGATCGGGGGTCAGGGCGGCTCCATGCGCGAGCACCCGGGGGTCGAAGAACGGCGAGCACGGCTCGATGCCCGCGTGGCGAAACAAGCGGCCGACCAGCGGCAGATAGTTGCGTCGCGGGGATGTGCCGAACACCTGATCGGCCGCGTCCCCGGTGAGTACGGCGTGGATGCCTTCGCGTCGAAGGGCACGCGCCAGCAGCAGCTTGGACACGGGATGAGGATTCCACAGCGGTACCTCGACCGCTTCGATCGCAGCGGGCAGCGCCTGGCGAAAGTCTTCGGCGGTGGCGGGTATCTCGTGCACCGTCGCCCCCACCCACCGTGCGAACGCCATCGTGGCCTCGCGCTCGCCGTAGCCGGGGATGTCGACGGCCAGCGTGAACACGGGGAGCGTACGCCCGAGGTGTCGGGTGGCGATGGCGAGGATGAGCGCCGAGTCCAAGCCGCCGCTCAGGGCCAGGCCGAGGTGCTCGTGGCGCTCGATGATCGTGCGGATCGACTCGATGAGTGCATCGGCCAGGCTACCCTCGGGTGGAGGCAGCGCGGGCTCGGGCGTGACCGACCACTGCTGTCCCTCGCGCTCGAGGCGATGCCCCGCGGGGACGAGCCCGATACCCTCGACGCAGGTACTGGCGTCGTCCGGCTCGCCGCGAAGGTAGCGCTCGATCGCGAGCTTGTCGGGACGGAGTGCCTGGGGACCGTCGAGCAGGCTCGCGATGGTCGGCCCGGTGCGGGCCCCGTGGCGCTGGTAGTACAGCGGGTGCACGCCCAGGGGATCGCGCACGGCGGGCAGCACGGAGCTCATGGGCGGGGGCGCACGCGCGGGCGGGTGGCGAGCTGGCGGTGGGGGACGAGCGCACCGCGAGCACCGTGGCACATCTGGCAGGTGCGGAGCGGCTGCAGGCGCTCGAGGTATGCCTGCACTTGGGTCGCGCGGGTCGGGCCTGGTCGCAGCTCGACACCGTCGTCGTCGGCAACATGCTCGGGGTGGACCGAGCGCAGGTGGATGGGCCGAGGGCACGCGAACAGCCGACCGTCGCGCAGGGTGTGACAGCGGCGGCGGAGCCAGCAGTCGTCGTAGATGGCGGCGGTGGTCTCGGCGTCGGGCTGGGGCGACGACCGATCCATCGCGACGAAGTGCGATTGCACCTTCCAGTTCACGACGACGCGGTGCTCGGAGGCCTTGGCCATGATGTGGTCGTGGATCTCGGTCGGGATACCCGGGGTGGGGTACGCCGAGACCGTCACGCCATCGACCAGTCGCCAAAACTCCGGGTCGACCCGATGGATGCGAAGGGCGTTGGTGGTGACCAACACCATCGGAGCGATGGCGGACCGGCGGGCGACCTCGAGACACTCCACTAGCCGCGAGTGCAGCAGCGGCTCGCCGCCGACGAGCTTGAACGTGGACGGGGCCAGGACCTGATGCGCCCACGACAGATCCCGGGCCAGTTGCTCGGGGTCGACCTCGTAGGCGGGCAGCTGCGGCGACAGTGAGCAGCACTGATCGCAGCGGAGGTTGCAGTGATCGACGATGTGCGCCTCGAGGGAGGCGGTGGGGATGCGACCGTCGACGATGGGAAACCGCAGGGGCACGGGCATGGGCATGCTAGCAGCCGAGCCGACCGCGGCCATGCGTCGGTGCGCTCCCTCTCACCCCAGCCAGGCGGGCAGGCTCACCACCGAGGGGAGAATGTGAGACGGGGGGTGGTCGTGGGGGAAGCCGAGCGCGTACTCGGGCCCGGTGCACACGGCCACGAATTCGATCCCCGCGGCCTGGGCCGCCACGCGATCGTCATCGCGATCGCCCACGTAGATCGGTCGGTGGGGGGCGTGCCCCAGCGCGGTGGTGATGGGCTCGAAGCACCGCGGGCTGGGCTTGGGTTCGGGGACATCGTCGTTGGTGAAGATGCCGTGGAACAGCGAGGGCGGTAGCTGGGCCTCGTGCAGCCGTTGATCCAACCGCATGCGATCGCGCTTGGTGACGATCCACAGTCGGTGTCCATCGGCGGCGAGGCTCTGCAGCGCCCGCTGGGCTCCGGGCACGGCTCCGTACGGGTGGTCATCGGCCCGCACGCCGTAACAGGCGACGAACGCGTCGATGTCGTTGTCAGGCCACATACGGGCGAGGGTGGCTCGCCACGTGGGGCCGTACTCGATCAGCTCCAGCCGTGTGGGCACCCGCCAACCAAGCTCGGATGCGATGTTCTGGTGCATCCGCACATAGGCCGGGAAACTCTCGATGAGAGTGTCGTCCAGGTCGAAGATCAGGTCGCGCGCCGACACGCGGGGAGCATACCGGGCCCCCGCCTCGGCTGCTCCCGGGGATCCCCTGGGCCCGCGCCGTCGATTGCGTGACAATGCCGCTGGTGATCCCGCCCCGCCTCGCGGCAGCCCTGCGCTACGTGCTCGTGTTCGCTCTGGCGTTCGCGGCGCTGGCAGCGGTGGCGGGACAGCGCCTGACCAAGCCCAGCCGCGACAACCACTTCGTTCGCATGGCGGACGGGTGGCGCCAGGGCAGGGTCTCGCTGGAGGACAAGCCTCCGGGGTGGTGCAGTCCTCGGGATCGAGCGGCCAAGCGTTGTCGCCACCACAATTTCGACGACTATGCGGTGCTGTACGAGCTGACGCTTCCCGATGGCACTACCGCGCGTGGGTACCCGTGCCGTACCGAGGCGTGCAAGGCCGCACGGAAGGAAGGCGAAGCCACCTGGTACGTGGTGGGCGAGGGCTGGCGGAACTTCCCGCGCAGGGAGATCCGCCGCGGTGCCGAGACCTGGTACATCAGCTTTCCCCCTGGGCCCGCGGCGATGATGTTCCCCGCGGTGGCGATCTTCGGGCTCGGGACCTGGGACGTCCTGCTCACCTGCTTGTTCGCGGCGTTCATCCCCGTGGTGTTGGTGCACCTGTTCGATCGCGAGCGGGGCACCGACCAGGGGCGCGGTCGCCAACACCTGTGGATCGCCGCTGCGTGGACGCTGGCCAGCCCCGCGCTGTTCCTCGGTGGCAACGGCCGGGTGTGGTTCACGGCGCAGATCTGTGGCGCCCTGTGCCTGGCGCTGCATCTACACGCCGGGTGGAACGCACGTCGGCCTGCGTGGGCCGGGCTATGGCTGGGGCTCGCCGTGGCCTGTCGCCCGATCAACATGGCCCCCGTGGTGATCTTGTTTGCCCTGGAGTGGTGGAGACTGGGTCGCAAGCCCTGGGTGGCGGTACGGTTCGCGGTTCCCCTGGTGGTGGTCGGTGTGGCGGTCGCCGCCTACAACTGGGTGCGCTTCGAGGACATCTTCGAGTTTGGCCATCGCTTCCTCGAGATAAGGTGGCAGGCGCGGATGCAAGAGGTGGGGATGTTCGCGACCGAGTATCTGCCCCGCAACCTCCGGTGCTTGTTTTGGCTGGCCCCGCAGGTGAGCGCCGACGCACCGCAGTTCCGCGTGTCGATCCACGGAATGGCGCTGTGGATGAGCAGCCCGTGGATCCTGGCCGTGGCCGCGACGCGTGGTCGCTTCGAGCAGCGCACCGGGCTGTGGCTCGCCATCGCTGGCGCGGCGTTGCCTGCGTTGCTCTACCAAAACAGCGGACAGATCCAGCCCGTCTATCGGTTCTCCGCCGATTGGCTGCCCATGCTCGCCGTGCTGCTGGCCTTTGGTGGGGCTGCGCGCAAGCGTTGGTTCGCTCCCCTGGTCTTGGTGGGGATCCTCGTCAACGGGTATGCGGCGTGGCAATTCGCGAGGAAGCCCGGACATCTGTTCGTGACCCAGCCCATGGGGTGGCCGTTCGAGGACGAGCTGAAGTCCGGCTAGGAGCGCGCGTCTCCCGACCCATGCGTAGATGGGGCCTGCCGGGCGCTTTGAACGCCGTTTGAATGAATTTGGACGCGCATGATCGAAACGCGACCGGCGGGCACTACCCTCATCGGACCCGAGCTTCGGGCATTGGATTGACGACTATGGGTGTGTTCGACCAAAAGAGACGTGCGCGAGGGTTGCTGTCGTTGGCGGGATTGGCCGCCGCGCTTGCGACTGGATGTTCGGGGAGTCCCAGCCCGATCGTCGAGGAAACCGAGGGCGAGCTGGGCAACGGTGTCTTTCGCTGGCAATGCGTCGACGGGAGCGACCCCACGTGCGGAACGGGCAACTTCCCCAACGCGGTCGCGCTGGGTTCGACCTTCGATCTCGACTTCACACCCGCAGACGACATCCCGGGCCGCATCTCCTCGTTTCGGATCGAGGCCGTGAGCCCGTCGAGGCTGAGCGACACCAGCGGCGACTTCGTGGCGATGCGCGAGGGAGGCGTGTCCATCATCGCCACGGGCGATGAGTTTGCGCTGGACTTCTTGTCGCTGGACCTGCTGCCGGTCGATGGCGTGCGCTTGGTCAGTGCGGCCCAGCCCGGGACATGTGTCGACGACGACCTCGATGGTGTCTGCGATCCGTCAGGCGGAGGAGGGGCTGCGGTGCTGGAGCTGTTCGTGCAGCAGCAGACGCAGGTCGAGGCGCGGCCCTTGAACGGCATTCGCGATCTCGCGGGCGCACTGCCCTACGAGTGGGAGAGCCTCACGCCCGAGCTGCTCACCGTCTCCAATCCCCGCGGCAACGCGGCGAGGCTCACGGGGCTGCAGCTGGGGACGGCGCGCCTGGTGGTGCGGATCGGCGACTACTCGCAGATCCTCGACCTCGAGGTCGTGGTGGCGCCCGAGCCCGATCCCACCACGACCGGTGAGCCCCCGCCACCCGACACCGAGTCGAGCTCGGGGTCGGGGTCGGACTCTGGTTCTGGCTCTGGCTCTGGCTCCGATACGGGAGGAACCGACTCCAGCGGGAGCGATACCGACGAGATGCCGACGGGGACGACCGGCGAATCCGATGGCGGAACGACGACGGGAGGTGCGCGATGATCCGCGGAAGAATCGTTGCAGCCTGGCTATTGGCAGCCACCTCGGCGTTGGCCGTGGCATGCAGCCCGCGCTACGACAGCGTCGAGCTTCGTCGGGTGGCCGGCCACCCGGCGGCGCGTGTCTCCGACCGGGAGATCACGGTGCCCGAGGGCGGACTGGTCGTCATCGAGGCGGACGCGCTGTCTGCTGCAGGCTCGCGTGACTACGAAGCGATCGATGCGATGGAGTTGTTCTCCGGCAACAGCGATCGCGTCCGCGTGGTCCAGGGACTCCGGGTCGACACGTGGATGGTCTTGGGGGTGTCACAGGGTGACACCGAGGTCCTCGTGCGGCTCAACGACCGGGTCGAGGATGGAATCCCCGTGAGGGTCACGCCGCAGGAGGTCACGCCATGAACACCGCGATTGCAGCCATCCTCGCTCTCGCTGTGGCGGCACCCGAGCCGGCGCCGCCTGGACCCACCTCGATCACCGCGCCCGCGGAGACGGCACCTCCCGCGGCTGCGCCCGGGGAGGCGGCCCCTCCCGCTTCTGCGCCCTCGCCGACGGCGGTTGCCCCGGCTGCGGCTGAACCCGCTGCTGCACCGCCCGCGGTCGTCGAGCCGGCCGCCACGCCACCCGCTGCTGCACAGCCACCGCCGACTGCAGCTGGCCCGGCGGCGGTTGCCAGCCCGCCACCGACCGTGGCCCCGGCCCCCGCTCCCGTCTCCGAGGCGCGTCTCATCGCTCAACGACGAGACGCCCGCGCCGACGGACTGATCGTCGGTGGCGCGGTCACGGCGAGCTTCGGTGCCGCGACGCTGGTCTTGGTGAGTCTCCCGGCGCTTGCGCTCTACGAGCGCTCGCTCGAGAAAGCCGACGATGCGCGGTGGGTGACCCAGCAGGAACGTCCCATCGAGCAGGCTCAACGACGGCGGCGCGTGATGATCGGCTCGGCTGCCGTGGGCGCGAGCCTGTTGGGGTTGGGTGCGGCCTTGCTGACCGGGGGCATCCTCCAGCGCCGACGTGCCCGGCGATCCGCGGGGACCCTCTCGGTTGCGCCGGTCGTGGGCCCGCAGCAGCTGGGCATGGGCGCCTCGATGCGCTTTTGAGCGGAACCTGTTGCTCGACGAGCCCGCGCGGCTACAGCAGCTGCTCCAGATCGAGCAGCTGCTCGTCGATCTTGTATGCCTTCTTGCGGCGCGGCTTGGAGCTCGGGGCGGGTTCCGCGTCGCGGCGGCGCTGGGCCTCGAGCACCAGCTGCGCGGGGTACTCCACCCGATAGCTGACCACCAAGATC
>JAHZJA010001095.1 GCA_022601155.1 Deltaproteobacteria bacterium
AGTTCCGCCAGCCGGGTCACGCTGCGGGCCATCGCGACGATGTCCATCGCCCCCGGACCGCCCTCTTGCAGCGCTCCTCGGCCGAACTTCACCCGGGGGACCTCGCCGGCGAGCACGATGAGCGGCACGCGTTCGGCGTAGGCGCTCGACAGGCCGGTGAGGAGGTTTGTGACCCCCGGCCCGGAGGTGGTCAGAACGCACACCATTTCGTCGGGGCGGACGACGGCGTGGCCGATCGCCATGTGCGCCGCGCTCGACTCGTGCCGCACATGGACCACGCGTAGGTCGGGGCGGGCATGGAGCGCATCGTAGGTGGCACTGATGGCGCCGCCGGGGACGCCGTAGTAGTGCCGAACACCCGCCGAGGTCAGGACGCCGAGGAGAGCTTCTGCGCACCTCACCTCACCGGGCGTCGTGGGCTGGGGCCTGACCCGCGGCTGGGGAAGGTGTTGGGGCGGGTGGCGGAAGGGGGTCTGGGTATCCATCGTGGGCGGTCCTCCCGAATCGTCTGAGGCGATTGCGGGATACTCGCCCAACCGCGGCCGGTGAGTCCTCAGGATGGTCTGAGCATTTTGCAAGCGTTCCCGCAGCGCGACCGAGTCAGCTCGCCGCGCGGTGGCGACCCGTCGAACGCAGACTGGTAGGTTTGCGCCCTATGAGCGGTCGCCCTTTGCGGTTCTCGGAGTTCGAGCTCGACCTCGAGGCTCGTCGGCTCTCGCGCGCCGGCGCCTCCGTGCCGTTGCAGCCGAAAGTCTACGACCTGCTGGTCTATCTCATCGAGAACCGACAGAAGGTGATCCACAAGCGCGATCTCTTGGAGGCGCTGTGGGCAGGCGAGGCCCTGGTCCCGGCGGTGCTGACGACGGCGATGGGCGCGCTGCGCAAGGCCCTGGGGGACGATGCCCGGGCGCAACAATTCGTGCGGACCGTGCCGAGTGTTGGGTATCACTTCGTGGCCGAGGTCTCGCAGGGCCGCGCGGTGGGCAGTCGCGACGTTCCAGCCGTCGCCATGGCGCGCCACGCCTCGTTCGTGGGGCGGCGGCGGGAGCTGGAGATTTTCGATGCGATCCTCGATGACCCGGCATCGACCACCCGGCTGCTCTACGTCCATGGCCCGGGGGGCATCGGGAAGACCTCGGTCCTCCAAGAGTGGGTCCATCGCTGCGGGCTGGCCGGCGTCGAGACCGTTCAGCTCGATGCCGAGCACATTTCAGCTCGGCCGCGGGCGTTCGAGGAAGCGCTCGGCAGTGCGCTAGGGGTCGGGTTCGAGGCCCTGCGTGACGCACCGCCGCGGCTCGTGGTGGTCTTCATCGACAACTTTGATGTGCTCGCCAGTCTGGCTCGTTGGTTTCGCGAGAGCTTGTGGCCTCGCATGCCCGACGGCGTTCGCTTCGTACTCGCCGCTCGCTCGGCACCCGATGCGCGGTGGCGGGTCGATAGCGGTTGGGTCGAGGCGGGCGTGGAGGTGGCGCTGCCCCCCTTCGACGAAGCCGAAGCGCGAAGGTTCCTGCGAGGCCGGGGCATCGCCGTAGACGACATCGAGCCGTTGGTCGAGTTCACCGCGGGTCACCCGCTGGCGCTCGCGATCGCGGCGGAAGCCGTGGAGCGGGGGGCAGACCCGCGCGCACTCCCGACGCATCGCGAGGTGATCGACGCGCTGACGGAGACCTTCACCGACCGCACGCCATCGCCGCTGCATCGGCGCGCGCTGGAGGCGGCGAGCTTGCTGTCGTCGTTCAATCAGCGCTTGCTCGCTGAGCTGGTTGGTGTGGACGGCGCGGACGACCTCTACGACTGGCTGTCGCGCGTGTCGTTCGTCCGTCCCGCGCGCTCGGGCCTGCAGATGCACCAGCTCGTGCGCGAGGCGGTTCTCGGACAGCTGCGCTGGAGGGACCCTCAGCGACTGGGGCAGCTCGCAGCGCATTGCTACGAGCTGCACTTCGATCTGCTCGCCCGGACCTCGGACGAGGCCGAGCGGATGGCGATCACCGTGCGGATCATGAGCCTGGGACGCCACAATCCGGCGCTGCGCCCCTACTACGCGGACGACGAGGTGGAGTTCGCGATCGAGCCGGGTGGTCGGCCTTCGGACCACATCGCGGTCCGGGAGATGGTGCGTCGTTTCGAGGGGGACGAAGCGGCGACGATCCTGGATCGTTGGCTCGCTTCAGGCTTCGCAGCGCTGACGTTGGTGCGCGACAGGCTCGACGTCGCCGCGGGCTTCACACTCGCGCTGCAGCTTCCCGCGAGCCGGATCCCGGACTTCGACTGGGACCCCGCGATAGCGGTGATCGCTCGCCATCTGCAGCAACGAGAGGACTGCACGGATGGGGACTCGATTCTCGTCTACCGCTGGCTCGTTTCCCGTGACGGCTACCAGGACGTCAGCGCGATTCTCCAACGATGCCATGAGGTCCTCAACCACGACCTACACACGATGTCCGCGGCGATCGCCTACAGTTTCAACGTCTACGGGGAGCCCGAGACCTGGGCGGTGGTCAATGGACTGGCGGACCACGGGGCGGTGGCAGAGCGGTTTGTGCTCGGGCACCGGGAGTACGGGATGTACGCGCACTCGTGGCGCGCAGCCCCTCTGCACGTGTGGGTTCGAAGCATCGTGGCCAAGCTGTCGGCGGCAACCAGGTAAGCGCCCGTCACCACAAGACCGTGCGTTTAAGCCGCCCTGGGCCGCGGCCCTCAGCCCTCAGCCCTCAGGTTTCACTGAGCCCGCCCTCCGGTTGGCCCGAAGACCTCACGGGGGTCGCCTCACGTTCGACGGTCCGTGACGGTAGACGACACCCAGCCGCAGATGGGATCTCTCAATGGGGCCCGCCCTCGAGCCTACACGCGGTTTTCCGATAATTCAGTCCTATGTAAACCAGGCCTCGCGGCCGGCGGCCTGGCGACTTCGGGCCCACTCCGAATTCGCGGTTAATGTCACCTACCCGCGCTGCTACGCACGTCTACATTCGGGACAAAAAGCGATGCAAGTGCACCCCCCCTCGCTCGCTCGATGCATGAGGGATCCCAGGCGCTCGCGAGCCATCTCGTCCTGAGGTTTGATCACCACCGTGCCCGTGCATGCCGAACAGCTTGGGGAGCGGTTGGCCTCGAGACGCGCGGAGCGTGCGGCCTCACTCCTAGAGCGTAGCTTCTCCACCACGGACGGCCGACCGAAGTACATCTCATCGGGCGTCTGCCCCTCGAATGCCGAGTGGGGTATCGCGGCGTTGTGCTGCTCCACGTAGAAATCGACCACTCTTCGCAGGGTCTCGGGCGAATCTAGGCGGTGGAGATACAGCCGTGCTGCG
>JAHZJA010001096.1 GCA_022601155.1 Deltaproteobacteria bacterium
CCCGACCACCCGCAGCTGTCGCGGATTCGGAGCACGTTGGGCATCACGCTGTGGTACCAGGGCGATGCGTTCGAGGCGGCGCAGATTCTCGGGCCGCATCTGGAGCAGATGGAGCAGCGGTTCGGGCCCACGCATCCCAAGGTGGGGATTGCGGCGGCGAACCTGGCCGGGGTGCGGGTGTCGGCCGGTCAGCTCGATGCCGCGGCGGGGCTGTACGAGCGCGCGATGATGATCGAGGACCTTCGCTACGGTGACGACGACCCCCGGCGCGCGCGCGCGATGATCGGGCTGGGGAACGTGCGCCGCGAGCAGGGGCGGCTGGACGCAGCCCGACGATTGCACCACCGTGCCCTGGTCATCCGTCGCGCCGCGCGTCCCGAGGGGCATCTGGAGGTCGGCATCGCGCTGCGTGAACTCGCCGAGACCGAACGCCGTGCCGGGGATGCGACCAAGGCACTGCCGCGGATCCTGCGAGCCGAGGCGATCTTCGAACAGACCCTCGGTGTGCCGCACATTCGAATCGCCCGGGCTCGGGCCGTGCGGGCTCGGGTGCTGCTGGCGCTGGAGCGCCCACACCAAGCCCACGCCGTGGCGCTGGCGGCGGTGGCCGCTGTGCCCGCGGACGAGGTCGATCCTTCGGAAGAGATCGAGGTTCGACTGGCATTGGTCGCCACCCAGATCGCCACGGCGCAGACGCGGGCGGCGGCGTCGAGCTTGGCTGCGCTGCAGTCCCGGCTGGCGGCGCGCCATCCCATGGATGCCGGGCTGGCCGCGCAGGCCGAGGTCTTGGCGCTCGCGCTGCATCGACCGGAGCAGTGACGCTTCATTCGACCAGTGCGCCGCATCACGATTGCGCTGGGGGAGGCCGGCCAGGCACCCGCCACCGGGATTTGTGGCCGAACATTGATCGAGGGACGACGGTGCTATCCTCCGCGCGAGAAGCTCCCGCCCGGGTCGGTGTTCTTGGCCATGTGGTGGGGTTTTCCTTCCACCGAGACAGGACACCTTCCAGATGACGGACCGGAGCGACGAGCGCGACATCCATACGGCGTGCGTGCAAGCGGGAGCCGAGGCAGACGAGCAGACCGGCGCAGTGATGCGCCCGATCTACCAGACGTCGACCTACGAGCAGCAGGCGCCAGGAGAGTTCAAGCTCTACGACTACTCGCGGGCGGGCAACCCCACCCGCGACGGGGTCGAGCAGGCGATCGCGGCAATCGAAGGCGCTCGCCATGCGCTGACGTTCTCGTCGGGCCTCGCGGCGACGCAGGCGATCATCCAGGGCCTGGCGCCCGGCGACCGCATGCTCGTTTGTGATGACGTCTACGGCGGTACGGGGCGGCTGTTTCGCCAGCTGTTCCAGAAGTACGACATCACGTTCGACTTCATCGACATGTCCGACCCCGAGGACATCCGCAAGGCGTACAGCCCCAACGTGCGGATGATCTGGCTGGAGTCGCCGACCAACCCGCTGCTCAAGGTCATCGACATCCGCAAGGTGGTGGAGATCGCGGCGACCAATGGCGCCACGGTGGTGGTGGACAACACGTTCGCCACACCGGTGTTCCAGTCTCCGTTGGCGCTGGGTGCCGACGTGGTCGTCCACAGCACCACCAAGTACATCGGCGGCCACTCCGACCTCATCGGCGGAGCCATCGTGACCTCCAATACGGAGCTGTACGAGCAGTTCAAGTTCGTGCAGTTCGCGGCGGGGGCGGTGCCCAGCCCGTTCGAGAGCTTCTTGCTGCATCGCAGCATCAAGACGCTGGCCGTGCGCATGGCCCAGCACCAGACCAACGCGATGGCGATCGCCAAGTTCCTCGAGGGGCATCCACGGGTTCGTGACGTCAGCTACCCGGGGCTGCCCAGCCACCCCAACCATGCCCTCGCGCGCGAGCAGATGTCCGGGTTCTCGGGGATCGTGTCGTTCAATCTCGACGGCAGCTACGAGGACGTGGTCGCATTCTTGTCGCGGCTGAAGGTCTTCGTCCTCGCCGAGAGCCTGGGGGGGGTGGAGTCCCTGGTCAATCATCCCGAGCAGATGACCCACGCGTCGGTGCCCCCGGCGATGCGCAAGACGCTGGGTATCGGCCCCACGCTGCTACGACTGAGCTGCGGGATCGAGGGGACGGCGGACCTGGTCGCCGACCTCGAGCAAGCACTCGGCTGACCGGACGCCCCGCGTCGCTGACCGCTCCCTCCGCACACCGCGGCGCACGTGCGCACGTCGAGGTGACGCGTCGGAGGGGGTCGTCGTGGGCACGACGGCCGCTGTGGTCCTGGCACTGCGGTTGCAGTCGTCCGGGGCATGGCAAACGGCTCCGACATCATCGACTACCGCTTGGTCGGCGACGACATGCAAGCGGTCATCGTCACCCTCGACCCGGGCGAGCAGGTCCTCGCGGAGGCGGGGACCATGCTGTACATGCACGACGGCGTGGAGATGCAGACCACGACCGCAGCGGCTGGTGGAGAACACCGTGGCTTGTTCGGGCGGATGCTCGGGGCGGCCGGACGAGCGCTGGCCGGGGAGAGCTTCTTCATCACCACGTTCTCCAACACCGGATCGGCGCGTGCAGACGTGGCGTTCTCCGCTCCCTACCCGGGAAAGATCGTGCCGATGCCGCTGGCGGAGATGGGGGGCACGATGCTGTGTCAGAAGGATGCCTTCCTCGCCGCCGCGCGGGGGACCGAGATCAGCGTCGCGTTCCAAAAGAAGATCGGCGCGGGGCTGTTCGGTGGCGAAGGCTTCATCCTTCAGAAACTGCAAGGTGACGGCCTGGCCTTCGTGCACGCGGGGGGCTCGGTGTTTCCGCTGCAGCTGGGCCCCGGCCAGTCGCTGCGTGTCGACACCGGGTGCATCGTCGCGCTGCAGCCTTCGGTGAGCTACGACATCCAGATGGTGGGTGGGTTCAAGAACGCGTTGTTCGGAGGAGAGGGCTTGTTCTTCGCGCACCTGTGCGGCCCGGGGGTGGTCTATCTACAGACGCTTCCGTTTGCGCGCCTTGCCGATCGCATTGGTGCGGCGACACGTGGGCGTGGCACGGGCGAGGGGTGAACACGGAGCGCCGGCCGTACTCTTGAATCCGCATCCAACGTTCGGTGTCAGCTCACCGCGACATCGAGCGGTTGTAGAGCTGTGGCGTGTGTCTAGGCCTTGCGCTGCGTCGACCCGCGTGGTCAAACATCAATGGAGCTGGAGGATGGAATCGATGCGAGTACGACGTCGTGAATTCGTGCATTTGTTAGGTGGGCTGAGCTTGGGTGCGAGCCCGTGGTTGGCCGGGTGCGGCGACGACGGAGCCGGATCCGGATCCAGCTCCAGCTCGGGCCCCGGTGGGTCTGGAAGTGGTGGCACGGGGGCGGGCACGACGATGCTCCCCGGCAGCAGCGGGGGCGCCAGTTCTTCGGGCATGGCCGACGGTACGGCGAGCACTGGCGAGCCCACCGGGTGTGATGCGGGGTGGTGGTTGTGTGGCAACTACGGCCCCGTCGAGGAGCACGAGGCGTTCGACCTCGCCGTGGAGGGCACGCTGCCTCCAGCGCTCGAGGGCCTGTACGTTCGCAACGGGCCCAACCCGTGGTGGGGAGTGTCCGACCATTGGTTTCTGGGCGATGGGATGGTTCATGGCCTCCAGCTGTCCGGGGGCCAGGCCTCGTGGTACCGCGCGCGCTACATCGAGACCTCCGTGCTCGGGGTGCCGCTGGGTGAAGGCGGCCCGCCCACGCCGACCAACCATCAGGCGAATACCTCGATCATCTCGCACGCGGGACGACTGCTGACCTTGGCCGAGGTGGGCCTGCCGTACGAGCTGTCCGCGTCGGATCTCTCCACGCTCGGCACCCACGACTTTGGGGGTCAGCTGGCGGGAGCGATGACCGCTCACCCCAAGGTCGACCCGCAGACCGGAGAGATGGTGTTCTTCGGCTACGAGCTGTTCGACCCGTCGGTGTTGGTGCACCGGGTGGATGCCGCCGGAGCGCTGGTCAACACCGAGGTGCTCCCGCTGCCGGCCGCCGCGATGATTCACGACTTCCAGCTCACCCAAAACCACGCGGTGTTCTTGGACATGCCGATCCTCTTCGATCTGGATCTGGCGATCGCAGGCGAGGGGCTGCCGTTTTCGTGGGAGCCCGACAACGGGGCTCGCATCGGCATCTTGCCGCGAAACGGTGTTGCGGCCGATGTGGTGTGGATCGACATCGACGTCGGCTTCGTGTTCCACACGTACAACGCCTACGAGGACGCGCAGGGCAACGTGGTGCTGGATACGGTCTGGTACCCCCAGATGTGGGTCGAAGGGCCCAACTCGTTCTCGGTCGACGGGGTGGTCCGTCGCTACACCGTCGACCCGGTGCGTGGCACGGTCACCGAGGAGGTGGTGTCGGAGCTGCAGGCGGAGTTCCCGAAGATCGATCCGCGCCGTCAGGGACTGCCTTACCGCTGGGGGTATGGCGTGTCCAACGGCGGCAGTCGGGTCCCGGGGAAGATCCCGCCGCCGACCGCACTGGTGAAGCACGACATGGAGCGCGGCACGAGCGAGAGCTACGCCATCGGTGGTGGTTTACACCTGGATGAGGTGTTGTTCGTGCCCGATAGCCCAGGGGCCGGCGAAGACGAAGGGTGGCTGCTCGGCTACGCCTACGACCCTGCACGAGACGACAGCCGCCTGCTGGTCCTCGACGCAACGTCGATTGCAGCCGGACCGGTTGCATCGATCGCGTTGCCACAGCGAGTCCCTCATGGATTCCATGGCACCTGGGTGCCCTCGGCCTGAGCCCGATGCGGCCGTCACATGAACGTGACAATGACCGGCCCCTTCGGGGGGGGGGGCAGGTCGTGCACCGAACAATTGTTTGTTGCCGGATTCGGGACACCCGCGCCGCAACCGGTCGGTCCCGGGGTATGCTGGCGCCGACGTCATCGGCGTCGCCCTGCTCGGATCGGTTGGTGAAGATGGTCAGCAAGCAAGAGCTCGCGAACGCGTTCGAAGTCCTTCGGCGTCGTCGATCGTCTCTGCAGCTCGACGCCGAGATGGACCCGGGGGCGCTGGTCGGGGTTGCCGACGACCTCGCCGAGTGGACCGGTCTGCCGCGCGACGTCGCGCTACGGGTGGTCGAGGACGAACTCGGGGTGCGGCCGTTGCCGTCACACACGGCGATCACCAAGCGCGTCACCGTCATGGATATGCCCTCCTTGGCCGACGAGTGAGCGCGGTCCCCTGAGAAAAACTGACGAATCTCGATAGGTTGGGGCGGCCGTGGAGGCTGGCCGCAGGCGGGTGAGTTGTCGCGCAGGGCAGCTGGGGTTGAGCCTGGGCCCCGTCGGGGCGGTGATCCGCTACCTTCACCCTCCATGAACGAGATCTTCGACCGAGTGCTGGGCGCAGCGCGCAAGCTGGGTGCTTCGGACGTTCATCTCAAGGTTGGCCTGCCCCCGGTGTTTCGCATCCGGGGAGCCCTGCGAACGCTCAAGGATGTCCCGCCGATGACGTCCGACGTCATCATGACGTTCGCGATGAACATCATGAGCGAGCACACTCATGACAAGTTCATGAAGGACCACGAGGTCGACCTTGCGTACGCAACGCCGGACGGCCTGCGGTACCGGGTGAACGTGTTTCGCCAGCGGGGCGAGTGCGGAATGGTGATGCGGGTCATCGCCTCCGACATTCCACCGTTCGAGCGGCTCAACCTGCCGGGTCGGGTCAAGGAACTCGCTCGTGAGCAACGCGGCCTGGTGCTCGTCACCGGGATCACGGGCTCGGGCAAGTCCACCACGTTGGCGTCGCTGCTCAACGTCATCAACATCGAGCGGGCCTCGCACATCATCACCATCGAAGACCCCATCGAGTACGTGTTCGGCGATCGTCGCTCGGTCGTCAATCAGCGCGAGATCGGGTTCGACACGATGAGCTTCTCCAACGCGCTGCGAGCTGCACTGCGTCAGGACCCCGACGTGGTGCTGGTGGGCGAGATGCGGGACCTCGAGACGGTGGAGACCGCGATGCTGGCGGCGGAGACCGGGCACCTGGTGTTCTCCACGCTGCACACGCTCGATGCCACCGAGACCATCGGACGCATCGTGCAGATCTTCCCACCGCACCAGCAAAACGCGGTGCGCCTGCAGCTGGCCTCGATTCTGTCCGCCATCGTCTCGCAGCGGCTGCTGCCCCGGGCTGACGGCCGCGGCATGATTCCCGCCGTCGAGGTCATGATCAACACCCCGCGGATCCGCGACATGATCATCGACGCGACCCGCACCGTCGAGATCGTCGATGCGATCAAGGACGGCGCGCACCCCTACGGAATGATCTCGTTCGACCAATCGCTCACCGAGCTGGTGCAGCGTGAACTGGTCACCTACGAGATGGCACTGGCCGCCTCCACCAACCCCGACGACTTCGCGCTGTACTTCCGCGGCGTGGCGGCGGGAACCGGAGGCGGGGCCGACATGGAGATCGAATATGGTTGAGCGCAACGAACCGATGACGGCGGCCCAGATCCGCCAACGTTTCGTGGAGTTCTTCTCCGAGCGAGGGCACACCCACGTGGCGAGTGCTCCGTTGGTGCCCCGCGACGACCCCACGTTGCTGTTCGTCAACGCGGGGATGAACCAGTTCAAGGACGTGTTCACGGGCCGAGAGCAACGTCCCTACCAGCGGGCGGTGACGGTGCAGCGGTGCGTGCGCGCGGGCGGCAAGCACAACGACCTCGACAACGTCGGGTTCACGCCGCGCCATCAGACGTTGTTCGAGATGCTCGGCAACTTCTCGTTCGGCGACTACTTCAAGGCCGACGCGATCGACTGGGCGTGGGCGTTCCTCACCGAGGAGCTGGGCCTGCCCCCCGAGCGGCTGGTGGTCACGGTGTTCGACGGCACGGGCGAGGATGCGCCGGCCGACGACGAGGCCGCGGAAATGTGGGCCAAGCACGTGCCCAAGGGACGCATCTATCGGTGCTCGGCCAAGGAGAACTTCTGGCAGATGGGGGACACCGGTCCCTGCGGACCCTGCTCGGAGATCAACATCTATCGGGGTGACGTGGCCCCGGCGACTGCCGACCAGCCCGGCACTGGGCCCGAGCACGAGGAGGATGCGTACCTCGAGCTGTGGAACCTGGTGTTCATGCAGTACGAGAAGCTCGATGACGGGACCATGCGCCCGCTGCCGCGACCGAGCATCGACACGGGAATGGGGCTGGAGCGCGTGGCCACGGCGGTGGCCGGGGTGCACAGCAACTACGAGACCGATCTGCTGGCGCCGCTGGTCGACGAGGCCAAGCGCCTGGCCGGCGACGCCATCCCCGAGGGGGCCAAAGAGGGCCCGTTCCGGGTGATCGCCGACCACGCGAGGGCGACGGCGTTCCTCATCACCGACGGCGTCTTCCCCGACAAGGCGGGGCGGTCGTACGTGCTGCGCCGGATCATGCGACGGGCGATTCGTCATGGCGCCGACGTGGGCCTGCACGAGCCGTTCATGCACGCGGTCTGCCGCAAGGTGGTGGAGCTGTACGGCGACGTCTATCCCGAGCTGCGCGAGCGGGCGGCTGTCATCGACGAGGTCGTGCGCGGGGAGGAAGAGGCGTTTCGCCGAACCCTCGACCGTGGCCTTCGCCGGCTGAACAAGGCGATCGAGCAGCACGACGCGGATCGCTCGAGCTTCGACCCCGATGTCGCGGCCGAGCTGTACGACACGTATGGATTCCCGATCGACCTCACCGCGGTGATCCTTCGCGAGCACGCGCTGACGCTCGACGAGGCGGCGGCCGAGCAGGCGCTGCGAGCCCGGCAGGGCGAAGGTGGCGGTCGCGGTGCGAACCTGGGTGGAGGTGGATCTATCTCCGGTTATTACTCATGATGGAAGCTACAGTTTTCGTGTAATTTCCCCGTCTCGCGACGGCGCCGACTACCGCTCCAAGGAGAAGCCGGGGCGTGAACCGGAATTGATCCTCACGGTGCGATAAGGCATGGCATCCTCCGGTTCCAGCGGTTCCACCTCGGTTTATGCGGCTCCTGCACGTCACACAGTGACGTGGCTACATGTTGCATCTC
>JAHZJA010000087.1 GCA_022601155.1 Deltaproteobacteria bacterium
GGCCACACGACGATCATGCTGGGGGTCGCGGCACTGCTCGCCGCGCATCGCGATGCGATTCCGGGCAACGTCCGGCTGCTGTTTCAGCCGGCCGAGGAGGGCGTCCGCGGCGGGGGAGCGCGAGTGATGGTCGCCGAGGGGGCGTTGACCGGGGTCGACGAGGTCTACGGCCTGCACAACTGGCCGCCCTTCCCGCGCGGCGAGCTACGGGTGCGGGCCGGAGCGACGATGGCCCAGACCCACGAGCTCGACATCGAGGTGGTCGGCCGCGGCGGACACGGCAGTCAGCCCCAGGCCTGCCGCGATCCGGTCGTTGCCGCCGCCCACCTGGTGACCGCGCTCCAGACCGTGGTCAGCCGAGGCCTGGGCAGCGACGGCGGCGGCGTGGTCAGCATCTGCCACTTCGACGCCGGCCGCACCCACAATGTGATCCCCGACCGGGCGGTCCTCGAAGGCACCGTCCGTTCGTTCGACCCCGACGTCGACGCCCTGATGATCGCTCGCATTCACGAAGTGGCCCAGGGTGTCGCGGCCACGTTCGGCGTGACGGTGAACGTCTCGGTGAGCACGGGCTATCCCGTGCTCCTCAATGCTCCGTCGTGTGCCGCGGCGGTGCACCGGGTCGCGCAGCGGGTGATCGGGCCGACCAAGGTCAGCGACGCCGAGCTCCCGATCGCGGGCGGCGAGGACTTTGCCTACTTCACGCAGGCCGTCCCTGGTGCGTACTTCTTCTTGGGCGCGGGGGTTGCCGGGGCAGACACGCCGGGGTGCCACCACCCCGACTTCGATTTCGACGACGAGCTGATCCCGCTTGGGGTTCGGATGTTCCTCGGTCTGGTGGCCGACTGGATCGAGCGCATGCCCGAGGCCGCGTAGGCGCGGGGGCAGGGTTCGGAGTCGGCGAGGGGTCATCGTCGTGACAGGGGGCGGCTTGGCCCTACTCGACGCCGGACGCCTTCCCCGGACACATTCGTCGGCGAATTGATCGCCTTGGATGCTTGGAGATGGAGCTCTTCACCTCCGCGCGACCGGGGCCCGTTCCCGCTACGCGGGCCTAACCGCGAGCGGACGCGGTGAGCCGAAGCGTTGGTCGCCCCCGTGATGATGGCGGGCTCGCAGCCCAGCACCCGTCCCCCGCGAGCACCGACCCCCCGCACAGCCGAGCCGCGGGCGTCATCGCGGCCCAGAGACGAGCTGCACCCGGCCGACCTCGCCCACACGCAGCGCCTGTCGCTGCGCATCGTCCAGGGTCAGCCGAGCCTCGGCGATCACCAGCCGAGTGCCTGCGTCGATCTCCGGGGCGATCGTGACGATCGTCCCGGTGACCGAAGCTTCATGGGCACCAAACTGCACGGTGATCTCACCGCCAATCGACAGCGCCCCCGCCCGTTGCTCGGGCGCAGCGAATCGCACCAGACGCTCATCCGAGATCAACTGGACGACCGGCTCGCCCGTCGAAAGGGTCGCCCCCGCATCGACGTAGCGGCGGGCGATGACCCCCCCGAACGGCGCCCGCAGCTCGGCCTCGGCGATCCGAGCCTCGGCCTCGTCCATCCGGCTTTGCTGCTGACGCACCGAGGCGTTGGCGCTGCGCTTGCGCGCCGCGGCCAGCTTCTCGGCGTAGCGTTCCTCGCGGAGCTCGGCCCGCGAGATGAACTCCTCGAGCTGCTCGACGTCCGAGCGCGACGCCTTGGCCTGCTCGAGCTCGAGTCCCAGCCGCTCGAGCTCGGCCTTCGAGGCCTTCCACGCCGCCTTGGCCGCTGCGAGCTCGGTGCGATCGCCCCGGACATCCATCTCCGCGACGACCTGCTGCTCCCGCACGTGGTCGCCCACCTGCACCTCCAGGCGTTCGAGGCGGGCGAACCCGGAGGCCACCAGCACCACCTCGGCCTCCGGCACCAGCACCCCCAGCATGGGCCCGTCGATCGCGGGGTCGGCCGGATTCGTCGCGGCGCGCGTCCCCTCGTCGGAGCTCGGCTCCTCGATCCGCAGCGGCTCCCCCGACTCGCACGCGACCAACCCCGCCCCGAGGCCTCCCGCGAGAACGACCGGAGCGAGACCGGCGTGACGCCACCACCCGCGCGCGTTCATGGAACGTGCCTCTCGTACAGCCGGCGATACACGTCCCCTTGCGCCAGCAGGTCGCTGTGGGTCCCCGATTCGACCACCTTGCCCTTGTCCATCACCAAGATGAGATCGGCGTCGATCACCGTGCTCAGCCGATGGGCGATGACGATCCGGGTGCACTGCAAGGTGGCGAGCGAGCGCTGGATTGCCGCCTCGGTGACGTTGTCGAGGGAGCTGGTGGCCTCGTCGAGCAGCAGCACCGCGGGCCGGCCCGCCAGCGCTCGGGCCAGCGCCAGTCGCTGCCGCTGACCTCCCGACATCGAGGCGCCGCCATCGGCCAGGATCGTCTCGTAGCCCATCGGCAGCGCGATGATCTCCTCGTGGATCTCGGCCTTCTTGGCCGCCTCGACCACCTGGTCGAGATCCATCTGCGGCTGGCCCAACGAGATGTTCTCGCGCACCGACATCCCGAACAGCTCACCGCGCTGGGTGACCACGCCCAGCTGCTCGCGAACGCTGCGGAGATCGAGACCGCTGAGGTCGTTGCCGTCGTACAGCACCCGCCCCTGCTGCGGCCGATACAGGCCCACCAACAGCTTCGCCATCGTGGACTTGCCCGCCCCCGAGGAGCCGACCACGGCGACGAACTGTCCTGGCTGAATCTCGACCGACACGTCGACCACGGCCGGGGGCACCGCGTCCGAGTAGCGAAACGTCACCCCGTCGGCCCTGATGTGCCCGGACAGCCGGGGTGCCCGCTGGATGTCGTTGGGGTCTTGCTCGGGCTCGGTCTGCATCACGTCTTCGATGCGCTCGAGATAGCTGCCCAGCACCTGGAATTGCAGCGTCACCCCCACCAGCTTGCCCACCGGGCCCAAGAAGCCGCTGCCCAGCGCCGACAGGCCCAGCATCGCGCCCAGGCTCACATCACCGTCGAGCACCAGCTTGGCCCCCACGCCCAAGATGATGAGCGGCGCGGCCATGCCGAAACCGCTGAGGATCGACTGGATCAATGCGTCGAGACGACCGCGGCGCAGCGAGACGTTGAGCGCGTCGACGAAGAGGTTCGACCAGCGATCGACGGCCCGGTACTCGGCCCCCATGCTCTTGAGGGTCTCGATCCCGGTCAACATCTCGACCTCGTAGCTGGACCTCTTGGCCTGCACGGCCAGGCTCTCGGCCATCAGCTCGCCTTGGATCCGTCGTGTGGCCCAGTACAGCGACAGCTGCACGACACCCAGGGCCACCACCACTGCGCCCATCAGTGGGCTCGCCCAGAAGATCAGCACGAGATAGACGCTGACCAGGCTGCCGTCGAGCAGCGCCGACATGGCCCCGGAGGTGAGGATCTCGCGCACGGTGGCGTTGCTGCCCAACCGCATGATGAGGTCACCGGCCGAGCGCCGTTGGAAGAAGGCGTAGGGCAGATCGATGAGGTGATCGAGGAAGCCGATCGTCATCTTGGCGTCGAGCAGCGTGCGCAGCTGCACCAGCAGGTTGGCGCGGACCAACGAGCTGATGAAGTTGAACAACACCATCATCGTCAGGCCCGCGATCAACACCAGCAGCAGGTCGAAGTCGCGGCGCGGCAGGATGCGGTCGACCATCAGGGTGGTCATCAGCGGCAGAGCCAGCGCGAGCAGCTGGACCAAGACCGACATCAGCACCGAGCGGGACCACAGCGCCGGATAGCTGAGGATCTGACTGAAGTAGCGCCGCAAGATGGGGCGGCGACGGGCCTCGGGCTCGAACGCCTCGCTGGGCTCGAGCAGCAGAGCCACCCCGGTGAAGGCCTCGTCGAACTGCGACAGCGGAATGCGGCGGCGCCCGTGCGCGGGGTCGAGGATGTAGATGCCCTGCTTATCGACGCGGTCGAAGACCACGAAGTGGTTGAACTCCCAGTGCAGAACGGCGCCGCGCGGCAGCAGGTCGAGGTCGTCGATGTCCTCGGCCATCACGCCACGGCCGCGCAGGCCGTAGCTCCGGGCGGCGCGAAGGATCCCGAGCGCGCTGACGCCGTTGCGGTCGGTCCCCATCGAGTCGCGCAGCTCGTCGAGCGGGCGCTCGCGACCGTAGTAGCGCAGCACCATCGCCAGGCACGCC
>JAHZJA010001097.1 GCA_022601155.1 Deltaproteobacteria bacterium
ACTCGATCTGACACATGCCAAGTCAATCGGACAACGGTGTGCGGTTCGTCAGTGATTGCCTCACAACGATACGGACGCGCGCGGTGGCACCGTCCCAAATCCAGACACACGCACGCGGCCGAGCATGCGCGGCCACGGCTGCGTAGCACCTGACGTGGTCGCGATTGAGCCGAGGCCGTCGGCCACGGCGGGGTCTCGCGCGCCGCCGCAGCCTAGTCTCGAAACGCGCGGCCGCGGATCATCGCCTCGAGCTTGTAGGGTGAAGCCTTACCTCCGAGATAGCGGTGGAACCAGTCGAGATGGGCCGCGTAGTAGAGCGGCATCGAGCGCACGTGGCTGGGCCAGTGCCCGTCGTTGGGAAACACCACCAGCCGCGCGGGCACCTTGTGGCGACGCAAGGCGGTAAACAGATCCAGGCTCTGGGTGTAGGGCACCCGAAAGTCGCGCTCGCCCGTGACGACCAGCGTGGGGGTGACGAAGTTGTTGGCGAACGTCGACGGTGACCACTTGCGGTACTCGTCGCGGCGCTCCCACGAGGGCCCGCCCAGGTCCCACTCGGGAAACCACAGCTCCTCGGTCGCGCCGTGGAACGAGGGCAGATCGTAGATGCCCATCATCGACGCCACCGCCTCGAAGCGCTCGGTGTGGCCCAGCAGCCAGTTCATCATGTAGCCGCCATACGACCATCCCATCGCGCCCACCCGCTCCGGGTCGACGTAGGGCTCCAGCTCGAGGGCATCGACGACGGCCATCACATCCTCGTAGACCTTGCCGCCCCAGTCGTTCGAGATGGCGGCGGTGTACGGCTGGCCGTAGCCGGTCGACCCGTGCGGGTTGAAGAACGCGACCACGTAGCCCGCGCCGGGGTAGACCTGCCAGTCACCACGGAGGGCATCGGACCACTGCGACTGCGGCCCTCCGTGTACGTTGATGATCAGCGGGTAGCGCTTGCCGGGCCGGTAGCCGTGGGGCTTGACCACGAACACATGGACCGGCTTGCCCGATGCGCCCGAGACCCACAGCTCTTCCACGGGGCGGATGTCGTAGGCCTCGACGACGGGATCATTGATGCCGGTCAGACGCCGCGGGCGAGCGCCGTCTGGCCCCGACACGTACAGCTCCACGGGGCTGCCGACCGAGGAGAAGGTGAACGCCAGCCGTCCATCGGGGCCCACGTCGAAGCCCCGGGCCGAGGGAAGGCCCAGGGTCTCGATGGGCCCGCCGTCCACGGGGACGCGGAACAGCGGGGTTCGTCCCTTGACCGGTCCCTGGAACACCAGCGCCTTGGAGTCGGCCATCCACTGGAGATCGGTGACCCAGTCGGGGAACGACTCGGTCAGCACGCGGACCTGGCCGCTGCTGCGCTCGTACAGGGCCAGCTCGAACTCGTCGGACTCGTAGCCCGGCTGCGTCTGCCGGAGGAACGCGATGAACCGACCGTCGGGCGAGTAGCTCGGGTGTCCGTCGTACCCGGGGTTGTGGCCCGTCAGCGAGCGCGCTGGACCCCCCGTGATCGGCACCACGTAGAGGTCCTTGTTGGTGGAGGTGGCCTGCGTCGCCGCGGGGTCACGATTGCTGACCACGCAGACCTCGGAGCCATCGGGGGCGAACGCATAGCCCGGATCTCCCAGGCGGAAGGTCGGCGAGTCGTACTCGCCGGGGGTCAAGTCGGTGATGGTGTCGGTGGCGAGCTCCAGCACCAGCAGGTGCTCTCGGCGACCGTCGTCCCACCGGGTCCAGTGGCGGTACAGCAGCTCGTCCGCGACCACGGCCTGGGTGGGGCTGCCCGCGATGTCGTCGAGCAACGCTCGGTTGGCTTCGTCGTCGGCTCCATGCTCGGGGAACACCCGCGAGCCAAATGCGATCCGGGAACCATCGGGTGACCAGCGCGGCTCGATCACCCCAGTGCCAATCGAGGTGAGCTGCTGCGGCTCGCCGCCGTCGATCGACATCCGCCACAGCTGCGCGCCCTCGTGACGACGGGAGACGAACGCAAAGCTCCGGCCGTCGGGGGCCCAGGTGGGATTGCCGTCGTAGGCCTCGTGGTGGGTGAGCTGTCGCGAGGGCCCACCGCTGGGATCGCCCAGCCAGATGTCGGTGTTGGAGCGCCCCGCCGCGAGATCATGGCGGGTGACCGTGTACAGCAGGTGGGCGCCATCGGGAGACCACTGGGGGGCGCCCATGCCTGCCAGTTGATAGAGGGCGTCGATCGAGAACGGGGCCTTGCGCGCGTCGTCGGGATCGTCGGGGCTTCGCTTGGCCAGCAGGTCCCAGCCGGTTGTGTTGCGAGGGTCGGCGGCCGGCTCGTAGGTCGTGGGGACGATCACGGGTGGGTCACCCGACGGATCGGCGGTGCCCACTTCGACGTCGTCCTCGCCACCGGGCAACACCCCATCGATGAGCGCGGGCGGAGGCTCGGGGCGATCGATCGCGGTCGGGCGACAGCCCAAGGGCAACAGCATCAGCGGCAGTAGACGAGCAGCACGGCCAGGCATGAACGACTCCGGGATCGAGCGGACGAAGGCGACGCGCTCGCTCGCTCAGCGTGGCACGAGCCGCCCCGCGCCGACAAACCAACCCGCCTCACGAGTCGGCGGACCCCAGGGCAAGGCGCCGAGACCGTGCCGTGCGTGCAGCGAGCGTCGAGCACCGCGGCCACAGGCCCATGGCGGCGGCGTGTGGGCACGTGGTCGTCGTGCCCGGCGTGGGTCAGCGCTCGGGGAGCCCGTGCCAGTGGGGCTCCATGTCTGCCCCGGCCGACAACACCTTGTGGCGGGGTCGGTGCACGTCCGCGTGGATGCCTCCGCCTTCGAACTCGCGATACTGCGCAAACAACTGGACCCCATCCAGCAGCATGCTCACGACCGGCGCGATGGTGGCTGGCGCGTATGCGATCTCGATCCGCTTGCGATGAAACTCGTACCGCGGGGGCGGCGGGACATCGACAGCCTGGAGCAGCGCGGTGGTCACTTTGGAGAACTGAGTGGCCGGCGAGCCCCACAACCAGATGCGAATTCCACCCGCTCCCGCCTCCGAACCGCGGGGCCCCGGGCGGGCGGAGACACCCGCCTCGATGTGGAAATCTTCGACGCGGAGGACCTGGAGGAACTTGGTTGTCGTCATGGGCCGCGTCCGTGGCCATGGTCGGGCGAGCCGCTCAGGGTTGTCAAACCGGCCGTCGTGGCCGCGAACGTCCGAATTCGGGGTCGTACAGCCCCGTTGACGCGCCTTTTCCCCCCCCGGGTCCGGGGGTATCCTTGGCGACCTTTGAGCAGCCTCCATGGCCAGTGACCAGAAGATCGCGCTGAATATCGAAGACGAGATGCGTAGCTCCTTCTTGGACTACGCAATGAGCGTCATCATCTCGCGCGCGCTCCCAGACGCGCGCGACGGGCTCAAGCCCGTACACCGCCGCATCCTCTATGCGATGCAGCAGCTGCGGAACACCCACACGCAGCCGTACAAGAAGTCGGCCCGCGTGGTGGGCGATGTGATCGGCAAGTATCACCCCCACGGCGATTCCGCGGTCTACGACGCGCTCGTTCGCCTGGCCCAGGATTTTTCCATGGGCTACCCGTTGGTCGACGGCCAGGGGAACTTCGGATCGATCGACGGCGATTCGCCCGCGGCCATGCGCTACACCGAGGTGCGGATGAAGAAGCTCGCGGCCGAGCTTCTCGCCGACATCGACAAGGACACCATCGATTGGGTGCCCAACTACGACGAGAAGGAGCTCGAGCCTTCCGTCCTTCCCACCAAGCTGCCCAACCTGCTGCTCAACGGCGCAGTCGGCATCGCGGTGGGTATGGCCACCAACATCCCGCCGCACAACCTCACCGAGGTCGTCGACGCCACCATCGCGCTGATCGACGACCCCACGCTCGAGATCCGCGATCTGCTCGAGTACGTCACGGGGCCGGACTTCCCGACCGGCGGCTACATCATCGGCCGCTCGGGCATCAAGCAGGCGTTCAACAGCGGTCGCGGCAGCATCGTGGTGCGGGCTCGCTGCGAGATCGAGCAGGACGCCAAGGGGCGCGAGTCGATCGTCGTCACCGAGATCCCGTACCAGGTCAACAAGACCCGGCTCATCGAGCGCATCGCCGCCTTGGTCCGCGAGAAGCGGCTCGAGGGCATCAGCGACGTTCAGGACTACAGCGACCGCAAGGGCATGCGGATCTGGATCCAGGTCAAGCGTGATTCCGCGGGCCAGGTCGTCCTCAACAACCTCTACAAGATGACCGATCTGCAGACCTCGTTCGGGGTCAACATGATCGCCATCGTCCACGGGCGGCCGCAGGTCCTCACCCTCAAGGATGCGCTGGTCGCCTTCATCGACCATCGACGCACGGTCGTCGTGCGGCGCACCAAGTTCGATCTGCGCAAGGCTCAAGAGCGGCGGGAGATCGTCGAGGGTCTGGGCGTTGCGATCGACGCCATCGATCGGGTCATCGCGATCATCCGCGGTTCGAGCGATCCCGAGGCCGCGAGGGCGTCGTTGATGGCCGAGCCCCTGGAAGGGTTTGCCCAATTCCTCCAGCGCTGCGATCGGCCCGCCGAGGAGATCGAGGCCGCTCGCGATCGGAAGTACAACCTCAACGAGCGGCAGGCCAAGGCCATCCTCGACATGCGCCTGCAGCGGCTCACGGGGCTCGAGCGCGAGAAGGTCGAGGGCGAGTACCGCGAGCTGTGTACCGAGATCGCCGAGCTCGAGGCGATCCTCGCCGACACCAAGCTGCTGATGAGTGTCATTCGCGAGGAACTGCTCGAGATCCGTTTCACGCATGGTGATCCCGAGGGCAAGGACGCGGGCGATGGCTCGCTCGGCTCTTCGGGATCGCGGCGTACCGAGATCCTCGAGGCCGAGGACGACATCGATCCCATCGATCTGGTCGCCGACGACTCGATGGTCGTGATGCTGACCCGCCTGGGGTACATCAAGCGGCTACCCACGGAGGACTACCGGGTCCAGGCGCGTGGGGGCAAGGGTGTCAAGAGCGGTGGAGGCCGGGCCGACGACGACTTCGTCAGCACCGTGCTCGAGGCCAATGCCCACGCGTGGTTGCTGATGTTCACCGACACGGGCCGGGTGTTCCGCAAGCGCGTGTTCGAGCTGCCCCAGGGGCGGCGCGATGGTCCCGGCAAGGCGCTGGTCAACTTCCTCGATCTGCGGCCCGACGAGCGCGTGCTCGAGATGGTGCCGTACCGCGAGGACGAGATGGACGGCGACCACTACATCGTCACCGCCACCGCCAAGGGCTACGTCAAGCGCACGCTGCTCAGCGAGTTCGCCAACATGCGCAAGACGGGCCTCATCGCCGTCAGCATCGACGACGACGATCGCCTGATCTCCGTGCGCTTTACCGACGGCCAGCAGCACCTGATGCTCAGCAGCAGCGGTGGCATGGTCATCCGCTTCAACGAGGCGGATGTGCGGCCGATGGGGCGCAACGCCCGGGGCGTGCGTGGCATGGGCCTGCGGGGCGACGACACCGTGGTGGCGATGAGCCGCCTGAGCGCCGAGAACGACGCCGAGCTGCAGGTGCTGACGATCTGCGGCAACGGCTACGGCAAGCGCACGCCCGCCGAGGAATACCGCCTGCAGAGCCGGGCCGGCCTGGGCCTCATCACCATCAAGGTCAACGATCGCAACGGGCCGGTCGTGGAGAACGTGCTGGTTCACCCCGACGATCAGATCATCGTGATCACCAGCGACGGGAAGGTCATTCGCACCCCCGTCGACGGGATCAGCGTGCTGGGTCGCAACACCCAGGGCGTTCGGATCATCCGGATGGGCTCGGGCGAGCGCGTGGTCGCCGTGGCGCGGATGGTCGACGACGGGGACAAGGTCGACGAAGCCGAAGGCGGCGCTCTGGAGGCATCCGAGGATGACGCTCCCGAGGGCGAGGCGGCAGAGGCCGGCGAGGCTGGCGAGGCCGCCGAAGCAGGCGACACCGGCGAGGCCGAAGGCGGCGACGAGCCGGACGACGGCCAGGCGTAGGACCGGGGCGACCACGCCGACCATCGAGGGTCGGCACGGTCGCCGCGTTCATCTGCACGGATGCGCCGTGTCGGTCGGGATCGCCCCGACCGGTGTACCCGGCGTGATCGAAACGCCCGCCGTGGGCACCACCCCCAAGGACATGCTCATGCGCTTTTCGATCCGAGACCTGCTGGCGGTGTGCGCCGTGATGTCGGTGGCCGCCGGGTGCCCCGCCGAGGACCCCGCGTCGGGTGAGTCCGGAGGATCGTCGACCGGGGTCGACACCGGGACCGAGACCGATCCCCAGGCCGATTCCACCACGGGCATGGCGGATGACACCGCGTCGCAGAGCACGGGCGCCGCCGATCCCAACTGCGACTGCGTCGACGACGACGAAGGGTTCATCGGGTTCAGCTGCGATGGTGATGAGGTCTGCGCGCCCATCCTGGTGGTCTGCCCGCAGCAGGACCAGACCGACTGCGCGATGTCCGAGATGACGGTTGCCAACCCCGACGAGCTGGCCTGTCATCACCAGGCTCTGGCCGACGGCAAGGTGGGCGGGTTGCGGTGGGAGCTGCCCTTCGTTCCCGACCCGGGGGTGGCCGGTCAGCGCGGCTGGATCTTCGTCCGCGAGGGGCGGGCGGCGGTCACCTGGAACGAGGACTGGGACTTGGATGCCTACGACTGGACGGACACGACGGTCGTCGATCTCCAGGAGGCCAGCTACTTCGATGACTGCATGACGCTCGAGACGGCGGAAGCGACGTTCGTGTGCTTGTTCGAGCAGCCAGGGCAAGCCGACGTGGCGGTCTGCGTGGCAGAGCATCGCATTCCGTTCGGGGGCTGAGCCCCGCGGGAAAGCGACGCTCGCCGTCTACTCGGTGGCGATGCGTCGAAGCAGCGCCAGATCGGACGGCCCGATGCGAAACGAGGTGGGCCCGCGTACGGTGATCGAGGCATCGGTGGACAGCGCCCGCAGCACGTACGGGAACGGCATCGCTTGGGCGTCGCGCGGGTCGACGTGCATGGGGATGCGCGCCAGGCTGGTGTAGACGGCCAAGACGGGGCCGTTGCTGTCCTTCATGGTGCGCAGCTCGACGAAGGGTCCGCGGTCGCCCAGACCGATCTCATAGTCGACGACGTAGACCTTGCCGGCCAGCAGCGCACCGAACAGCCAGTCGCGATGGCGATGATCGAGGCTGGCTTGGCGAAGGTGGGTCTCCAGTTCACGCTCGGCGGTGTAGGGCGTGCACGGAGTGGAGGTGCGGGGCGTTGTGGCGGCGACCTCTTGCGACAGCATGCAAGTTCGACCGCCGGGTGCGGGGTCGTTATTCAGCGTCGAGGCGGTCGGTGGGGCACCAAGGGCCTGACATCCATGTCACGGTGACCTCGGTGTGGCCCCACAACGCGGCCTGTCGTTCCTAGAGCCGCAAATCGGCGCGACATCGCTGTCTGCCGGTCGAACATCAACGGGTTGTAAACGAAGGACCCAGGCGGAGGGCTCGTCGCGATGTCGCGCAGTCCGGGGGCGTGCTTCGAGTTGCACACGATTCCCCCACAGAACTGCCATGAAGTCGCAGCACGCGTCCGGAAAGCACTCCGTCGCGGCGAGCCCACCGCCTGGGTCTGGGTGGCCGGCGCATTCGCGCCCGCCTTGATCATCGTCGTTGGTTGGTCTGGTTGGTCGTTGTCTCGCCGTCCGGCTCGGTCAGAGCTGGTCCCCGGTCTTTGGGAGGACACGCCTCGGTCGTCAGACCGGTCCGTGCCGGAGCAACCCCGTCGAGGGCCGCGGAAGTCGATGGATGGGGTGTTGATCGGAGTACGGGCTCAGGCCTGCTCTGGATCACTGGGAAGTCGACCCAAGGGAAGGGCCCACGCGATGCCCAGCCAGGCCATGGCTAGCGCGCCAAGCGCGACGCGCAGATCGAGCTCGGTCCACATGCGAGGCGCCATCCATGTCCACAGGGCCAGGAGGGAGGCGGCCAGCAGGAGGAAGAGCGCAGCGGCTGAGATTTCGAGCTTGGTGAGCATCACGTGGTCCCTTTGGATGAGGTTCCAGGGTCGATTTCAAAGTAGCGCCGAAGGGCTGGGTGTCGGCTTAAGGCCGGCTTAAAGAAGAAGCCCTCAGCGGTGCCTTTGGGGCGATCGACGCAGCCGGAAGGGGTAACAGCGTGGTCGACCACTGGCCTTGGGTACGTGCCGCATCTCGAGACCGTTACCGAAGCAGGGATGGTCGGTGCGTCACCGAGGCGTGGGTCGGGGCCCAGCGGGCGGCGGCGGTGTCAGCGAACCGGTGTCCACCCGTTTCACCATGCAACCGCTGATGGAGGCCCGGGAAATGTCCAACCATGACCAGATTGCAAACCGCGCGAGCGCGGCAGTGGTGGGTGGTGATGGGCGTGACCGGGATGTTGGCGCTGGCAGGATGTCCAGGCGACGACGCCGGGACGGCCGATCCGACGACGAGCGACCCGACCGGCAGCTCTGGCGTCGCGACGACGACCGGCTCCAACGGGGAGGACACGACCGCGGGCTCGACCAGCTCGGACACGACGGTGGGGGCCTCCACGACCGACATGGAGAGCACGGGCGAGGCGAGCACGGGCGAGGCGAGCACGGGCGGCGAGGCCTCGTGCCAGGTCGACCCCGATCCCGTGCAGTGCACCGCGCCCGGCTACACGGGCCCTGGGGAGTGCGATCCGTACGCGCAGGACTGTCCCGCCGGACAAAAGTGCTTGCCCTTCGATCCCGATGGCCAAGGGGTCTGGGACAGCACCCGCTGTGCGCCGATCTCGGCGAATCCGGGGGCCGAGGGCGATCCCTGCACGATGCTCGCTGGCGGTGGAGCGGGGGGCGAGGACGACTGTGGCCTGGGCCTGGTGTGCTGGGATCTGGTCGACGATCAGGGCACATGTGCGGAGCAGTGTGGCTGCGGCCAGGCGACGCCGACCTGCGAGACCGAGGGACAAAGTTGCGCGGGCCCGTACAACCAAGGGGCGGTCGCGGTGTGTCGCGATACGTGCGTACCCAGCGACGTCGATGGCTGCGGCCCCGGCCAGATCTGTGCCGCCACGCCCTCGGGGCTGTTTCAGTGCCTCAACGCGGGGCCCAATCTCGAGCTCGGCGAGGCCTGCAGCTCGCCGTTCTCATGCGCCCCGGGCCTGTTGTGCGCAGCGTCGGCCACGTGCCCGCAAGCGGGCAACTGCTGCGTGGAGTGGTGCGACGCGGCGATGCCCGAGGACTGTGGCGGCGAGTGCATCCTCGTGTTCAACGGCGGGGCCCCGCATGAGTGCTACGACGACCTCGGAGTCTGTGTGGGGGCCTGAGCCGAGCACACCGATGCCCGCCGTGCCGCCTGATGATCTGTCGGAGTGGTTCTCACCGCTGCGGCCCCAGCACGATCTCGAGGCCGAGCAAGCTCTCGCCTGCTTCGAGAGCCGCGTGTTCGAACGCACCCGGCCGGTCACCGTGGCGCGGCATGTCTTGCGTCGTCGGATCGGCATGGGCGCCCACGGGGTGGTCTATGAGGCCTACGATCCCCAGCTCGACCGAAAGGTCGCGATCAAGGTCTTGCGCGGCGCCACCTCATCGTCGCGGTGCGATCAGATCCTCGCCGAGGCGCGATCGCTGGCGCAGCTGGCCCACCCGCACGTGGTTGCGGTCCACGACGTCGGGATTGCGTCGTGGTCCGAGTCGTTGGGACCGGGTGCCTTGGCCGCGGCCCCGGCCGCGTTCATCGTGATGGAGCTGGTCCCGGGGGTCACGCTGGAGCAGTGGCTGATGCGCGCCCGGCCATGGCGGCAGGTGCTGCGGCAGCTGCTGCAGGCGGGGCGTGGACTCCACGCGGCTCACTCGGCGGGGGTGGTGCACCGAGACTTCAAGCCGGCCAATGTGTTGCTCGGTGTCGATGGTCGGGTGCGTGTCTCCGACTTTGGGCTCGCGATGCCATCGGTCGATCGTGCCGGTGCTGCTCACCACGGCCCCGCTGCGGCTGGCGGTACCCCACGGTACATGGCCCCCGAGCTCGCGCGAACCGGACGGGCGAGCACGGCCTCGGACCAGTATTCGTTCTGCGTCGCGGCCTGGGAAGCGCTGCTGGGTCGGTTGCCACCCACGCTCGGCTGGGTCAGCCCGGACACTCGGCCCACACGGCAATGCTCGGCGGCCCCTCGCGCACTGCGACGGGTATTGCGTCGCGGTCTCGCGTCCGACCCCGCGCAGCGCTGGCCCTCGATGCAGCCGTTGTTGGCCGCGCTCGAAGCGGTGCCGCGCCGACGTCGACGGTGGGTCCTCGGCTGCGGGGTGGCGGTGGGGATCGCGGGCCTGGCGGGCGTGGTGATGGAGCGTGACAGCTCGCGGTGTGCCTCCACGCTGGGCCTCGCGCAGCCCCCGGGCGACGGCGAGAGGCTGGCATCGATCGCCGCGGCCTGGTCCGGGCGCGAGGTCGGACAGCGCAACGGCATGACGCGGGCGCTCGGCCGTGTGGACGCCCACCGAGGGCAGTGGCTCGCCGCGGGGGCGAAGACCTGCGGCGGCGACTTGCCCGATACCGACCGACTCGCTGCGCTCGCGTGTCTGCAGCAGCAGCGCAACGAGGTCGAGGCTTCGCTGGAGGTACTGGAGTCGGCACAGACGGTGGATCCGTTGCGGGTGGTCGCTGACCTCCCGGCCCCGGCCGGATGTCTCGCGATCGATGACGCCGCTCGTCGTCGACTTGCGCCCCCGGGAATCGAGCAGGAGGTTGCGGATGCCCGGTCGACCCTGGCGCGTGCACATGCGCGCCACCGTGCGGGGCAGGTCGAGTCTGCGCTGGAGCTGGCCCGCGAGGCACTGCCGGTCGCCGAGCGCCTGCACTACCCGTTGCTGGAGCTGGAGGTCCGGTCCGGCATCGCCACGATGGAGGGCAGCCAGCCCGGCAAGCTGAGGCAGGCGGTGGAGCAGCTGCAGGCGGTGGCGCGCGAGGCTCTGTCGCTGGGACACGACGAGCTCGCGGTCCATGCGTTGGTCCGGGTCGGGGTGATGCTGCCGGTGCTCGACGGACGCACCGACGATGGTCTCGAGGCTCTGGACCTGGCCGAGTCGATCGCCCTCCGCGCGAGGCTTCCCCGGCGGGCATTCCAGGTGATCACAGGCAGCCGTATCGAGGTGCTGCGTGACGGCCATCGCTACGAACAGGTGGTCCGGGAGTACGAGGCGCGGCGCGATGAGCTGGCCGAGGACGAGATCGAGACCCACATGAAGGCCGCCTCTGCGTACGACGCCTTGGGTCGCCAATCACCAGCCGAAGAGGCGGCGGCGCTGGGCATGATGCACGCGCGCGAGCACATGGGGCCCACCCACGGACTGGCGCTCCGCGCCGAGTACTCGCTGGCGAACATCGTGGCGTCTCGCGATCCATCGGCGGCATGCGTGCTGCAACAGGAGCTGCGGGAGCGGATCGCTACGGCGATCGGGCATCGGCATCCCCTGTGGTTTGCGGTCAGCAACGGTCTGTACATCGCTCAGGTGCAGGCCGGGCGCTTCGAGCAAGGAGAGAAGACGATACGCGAGCTGGCCGTCGCGGTCGCGCGGGAGTACGGCGAAGGGTCGTTGGATCACGCCCTGGTCATGACCAACCTGGCCTCCGCGCTCATCACGTTGGGTCGAGCCGAAGAGGCCATTCCCCACGCCCGGCGTTCGCTGCAGTTGCGACGACGGCTGCTACCGGCGGGCCACTATCATGTCGGCGCATCGTCCGACAAACTGGGGCAGGCGCTGGTCTTCGCTGGTCGCCATGAGGAGGCACGGCCGCATCTGGAGCGGGCGGTGGAGGTGTGGACGGAGGTCTCGCCCTCGATGCCGCGACTGGCCGATCCCATGCGAGCGCTGGCTCGCAGCGCGCTCGAGCGAGGCCGGCCGCTCGACGCCCTGCCTTGGATCGATCGCGCAATCGCGATCTCGTCCGCGGCCGACAATGCGCAGGGGGACCTGATGCACGCGCGGTTGTTGGCGGTGCGTGCTCAGTGGGATCTCGGCCGTCGGGATCAGGCCCACGCCGCGGTGCGCGAGCATCGACTCGACGTGTGGGCCGAAGCTCGGGCGCAGCCCCACCCGGTCACGACGTTGGTCGAAGGCTTGCGTGCCGACGGCGTGCTGCGCAGCGTAGGAGGCTGGCAATGAACGAAGACACGTCCGACCTCACGCTCCTGTGCGCGTGGCAGGCTGGGGACGCGGTAGCCGGCAACCACCTGGTGCGTCGCTACTACCATCGGGTGCGGCACTTCTTTGCGACCAAGGTCGACGATCACATCGACGACCTGACCCAGCAGACGTTCACCGCGTGTGTACAGAAGGCCGCCTGCATCATCGACGGCCGGTTCGCCGCGTATCTGTTCGGCATCGCTCGCAACAAGCTGCTGCATCGACTCCGGCATCAACGGCGCCACGGGGCTCGGCTCGATCCGCTGCGGACCTCGGTCGCGGCCTGCGGGTACTCTTCGGGGTTTGCGGCCCGAGATCAGCGCAGCCGCTGCCTTCTGCTGGCGCTCCATCGTCTGCCGATCGACGCTCAGATCGCGCTCGAGATGTTCTACTGGGAAGAGATGTCGATCCCGGAGATCGCCGTGGTGCTCGATGTTCCGGTCGGTACGGTCAAGGCTCGGCTGTTTCGTGCGCGTCGCGAGCTTCGAGGGCACCTGGCTGCGCTCACCGGGACCGAGGCCAGCCGCCGCGTACAGGCCAGCGGATTGCGACAGTGGGCGCAGCAGCTCCGCGGCGGTGCGCTGCCCGAGCCCGTGGCTTGACGTCCGAGGGCGTCACGACGGCGGCGCCGGGCTGGGAAACAGTCGCCCCACCAGCCAGGCGATCAACCCCGCAGGGATCGCGACCATGAAGAACGTGATGATGGCCGCGAGGCCGCCCGCCGTCTTGGGACGCGTGGTCCCGCCCATCCATTGAAACGCGTCGTAGATTCCCGGCACCTCGAAGACCACGCCTGCGACGGTCAGGCCGACCCAGACTGCGACGAGGGCGGCGATGCCGACGATCGTGCCGCACCCCGTCGACAGATCTGCGTGCTCCCATCGCAGCTCGCCCTCGGCCCCGCTCAAGAACGCGGCGTCGGCCGCTTCAACCGCCGACTGCCAGGTCTGTGGGCTGAGATCATTGGTGGGGGCACGCCACCAGACGTCGGTACGACTACCGGGGACGGTACGGAACCCGGCCTGCTCGAGGCTGTCGCGTTCGACCGCGGTAATGGCGGGCTGTTGTCCCAGCGAGCACACCCACAGCGCCATGTGGCCCTTGTTCGTGCGGCGCAGTGTCACCGCTCTACCGCCGCGCCGGATATGCAGGCCGTCCCCGGGTGCCTCCGACTCCAGCAGCTCGGTCAAGGACCGCGTCAGCGTATCGGTGGTCTTGGCCTGCCCGGCGATCGCCGGCTCGGCTCCATCGGAGCCGTCGGGCGTCGACACTGCTGCGCGCTCCGAAGGGGTGGGGGCGTGCACGGGCCTCATCGTCGCAGAAATCGGTCGAGAAGCGAACGGGTGGCGCGAGGGAGCGAGGGGGGCATCGAAATCGATCGACGGGAAGATCGAAATCGATCGGCGGGAACACATGAGCGGGCCGTGGCTCTACCGCCCATGGAACTCCACCGATGCAATACTCGTCCAATCGTACCGCGGCGTCGCGACGTCCGCTCATCCTTGTGTCGGCCGCGCTTGCGCTCGCAACTGCCTGTGGGGTGGACCAGCAGCCCGAACCGCTCGAGGAGGGCGCGGCGGTGCCCGAGCAGATCGAGCGCGATGGTCAGACCTACGACCTGCTGGGCCCCGTCGTCGAGCAGGCCGTGGAGCCCGGGCCCGACGCGGTGATTCGGCCGCGCACCGAGCCGGTCGTGCTTCCCGAGGACATTCGGCCGCTGGACTCCTGGTCGCGGGAGGAGCTGGCCGACAAGCTCCGGCCGGTCATCGCCAGCGCGGGTGGCTACGTCTATGCCGCCAGCGAGCCCAACTGGAAGGCGGCTGACATCGTGCTCGAGGGCAGCATGGAGTCGCTGATGGTCGATGCTGTCGTGCGCGAGGGAGAGGGGCGCCCGCTCATCGAACCGGCTCGAGATGAGGAGTTTCGGGAGATCTTCGGCTCCGACAACCGCTTCCGCGTGTTCAACACGCTGGCGTCGCCGTTCAACGGGATCGTCAAGCTCGAGCTGTACTCTGGCAATACCCCGCGCGGCCACTGCACGGGGTCGTACATTGGGCCGTGGACGCTCATCACGGCCGCGCATTGCCTGGTGTTCAGCAACACCGATCGCATCGATCGCATCCGGTTCCAGCCCGCTCGCAACGGCGGCACCTTGCCCAACGGCACCTTCGACTGTCGGCTGGACGACGCCTCGGGGAGCAACGACTACCTGTGGTCGGTCCCGTCGGGGTTCTTCACGGGACAGGCGGTGGAGCTGGACTATGCGGTGATCGACACGTGGCCGTGTCACAGCGCGCCGGCATGGTTTGGCGGCTACAGGACCAACGCGCCCAGCTCTACGTTCTCGATGTATGGCTACTCGGGTGATACCTGCCCCGGGGCGCCGTCGGGCCAGAACTACCAGTGTGGCATGAGCGGCGCGGGGGAGACGGTCGACTGGCGTATGGAGACGCAGACGATCGACGGTAGCGATGGCCAGAGCGGCGGCCCGTGGTGGCGCTCGTACGACATCAACCGGCCGGTGGCGACGCACTCGGGGTACATCGAATACTTCGACTTCTTCCGCTGCGGGTTCGACAACTGCAAGCGCAACTACGGGCGACGGATCGACAACGCCTACAACCAGTTCATCATCGATGTGGCCTGGGACTACTAGAGACGCGCACCGCGGTTGTTTGCGCCCGGCACACGCCCTCTTCGCGCCTTGGCACGGGCCACGCTGACGGCGTTCCGACCCCACGAGGTTTCACCACGGGCTGCTCTAGCGCCGTCGTCGTGCTAGGGCAGTTTTGGGCACAGGTCGTCGAATGCGTCGAACTCGGGGTCGCAGCCCAAGACGGCCTCCAGCTGAGCGCAGCTGAGGGTCGATAGGCAGACCAGCCAGTCCTCATAGGCAACGACGCAGGCGTAGCTGTAGGCGGCATAGCTGGCCCAGGTGCTCTCACACGAGTCGAGGAACATGGCGGCCGCAGTCTCGCCTTGGCAGCCGTCGATCGTGACGGAGTACTCCAGGCACGCGCTGGGTGGCGATGAGCCGGAGCTCCCACCGCGGCTGGTGGCGCTGGTCGTGGTCTCGCTGGTGGCGTCTGCGTCGGGAGGCTCGCCCGTGTCGGGCTCGCCGCTCCCCGTCGAGACGCCCGGGTCTCCCGTGACCGTGGCCGGGCCCGAGCCTGGTTCCGAGGCGTTGGTGGTCTCGCCATCGCCTTGGGCGCTGTCCCCCACGTCCCCAATGCCGTCGTCTCTTGGGGGCATGGGTGCCCCTCCGATGCACGCATCCAGGGCGAGCAACAGGGCGACCGGGGGCGGGGAGAGGCGCTCCGGCGTCATGCCGCCAATCGTACGGGAACCGCGGCCCACCGTGGGCGGCCGATCGAGTGATTCGCGAGAATCTGCGGGTGGCGACGCTACTGCCGGACGGCGACGCCGATGCCCGCCAGGCACATCTCGTCCAGCGTTCCCTCGCCCAGCTGCACGGTTTGTGGCTCGTCGAGGCCGACCTCGCCCAGTGCCTGGACCACCGCAGGATTTTTCAGGGTGTTGTCATAGGTGCAGCGCACTCGCATGACATCGCCATCTTGGAATTGGAAGGCTTGGTCGATCGGTACGTCGTATTCGTAGAAGCGCTGCCAATTGAAATCCCACCGGGGAGTCTGCACCAGACAGTGTTCCGTGTCGCCGCGGAGTACCGACGATTTCATGTCGACACCGACCTTGTGCATGTGGTTGACGACGCTCCACAGTCGCACATCGGTGCCCGCGAGATTGGGAATCTCCCACTCCACAACCTCTTGGTGCCCGGAGGCATTGGCCGGGATGCTGAACGGCGCGGTGGTGAGCGCGCCATCGCCGGGGGCCCCGACCAGCCGAAACTCCGAGACGTACTCGGGTGGTGTGGACTGCCAGCGCAGCGCGAGTGCGGTGCCGTCGTCGACCTCGGCGCCCGTGACGACCGCGTGGTAGTGCATGTTGAAGATGAGCCGTGCGCCTGCGGGCAAGCGAATGCCGACCCCGGGTGGGGTGGTGGTGGGCAAGCTACCGGGGACCCAGCCTCCGACGAGCAACGCACCGCCCACGCCGGCTCCACCGCCACAGTCGAGGTTGACGCCGCCGGGCCAGCTGGCGGACGTCGCGTTGGTGTCGACATAGATGAGCACGTGGTGGGCAATGGCGGGGTTGCCCGGGATCACCTGCATGCCGTCGATGTACACGTCCTCGGTGTTGCCGGGGTCGAGGCTGAGGCAGTGGAAGAAGTCGAGGGCACTACCCTCGGGCTGGATGGTGATCGAGCCGGTCATCGCCGCAGTGGCGGTGGTGTCTTCGAGGTCGTACGAAGGCGGGTCGGGCAGTGGAGCGGCGAGGGCCGGGTCGCCTTCGGGCGCGTTGGCATCGGCCCAGTCGCGGAGCAGCTGGATCTGGTCGGGCGGGAGCCGAGCGTCGTGCTCGAACGGCGCGGGTGGGGTGCACTCTTCGGTCTCCAGTGCGTGCCACGGCGGCATGAGGCCGGCCTCGGCTTGCAGCGCCATCACCTCGGCGATCGGCCCGCTCTGCTCGTAGGTGGCCAGAGGAAACGGCGCGATCCCGCCCCCGGAGTGGCACGTGGTGCAGTGCTCGACGACCAGCGGCGCGATGTCTTCGTGCCAGTTGGGTCGGGCTGCGGGCGAGCCGGTGTCGTCGCCCGCGGTGGTGTCGGCTCCATCGGTGCTGCCGTCGGTGCCCGCCGTCGCTGGGGTGGCATCGGTGCTGGCGGTGCCCGACTCCGGGCCACCATCAGCGGTGGGGCCGTCGTCCCCACATGCTGCCAGTACCCATACCAACGCGCCGACCCATCCCCACCGTCCCCAATCCATTGAGCCCAAGGATAGCGCGGAGTGGGCCCGAGTCGACCCTGATCCATGCGGCCTCAGGTGAGCCACATGGCGGGGTCACCGGTCAGGGTACCGAGCACGACCAGGCCCGCATTGGTCACCGCGTGGGCGAGCACCGCATCCGACAGCCGTCCCCGACGACGGTAGACCAGGGCGTACGCGACCCCGGCCAGGGTCGCGGCGAGCCAAGCCTGGTGCAGCAGGCCAAACGCCACCGACGAGCCCACGATCGCGAGCAGCTTCAGCCCCCGAGGATCGACCCGCTCGAAACGCGAGGCTATCAACCGTCGCGCGAGATAGCCGCGAAAGGCCAGCTCTTCGATGAGAGGGCTGATGACCACCGCGCCCGCCAGTCGCATCGTGGTCCACAGGGCGGCGGTACCGGACCAGGGATCGGCCATCGCTTCCTCGGGGGGCTCGAATCCGCCGAGGTGAAACGAGCGGAGCCCGAGCCACATGGCCGTGACGGCGATCCCCACGATGACGGCAAAGGGATCGTGGGGCCAGCTGCGGACCGGCAGCAGCTTCCACAGCCACCCGAGCGCCACGGTCGCCGCGATGATCTTGAGCGGTGGAAGGGCGAGGGCCCCGGCCGAGTCGGCGACCATCAAGGCCAGGACCAATGCGCCTCCGAGGCCAGCGACCATCGGCAGCAGGTAGGGCTGCGCGGGAGCGTCGGTGGGGCGCGCGGGTTGGACCGAGGTGGCGGCGTCGTGAAACCACCGGTTGCGCTCGACCGCGAGCACCAAGCCCACCGCCGCCGCACACAGCAGCACCCACCCCGCCTTGGCGTGAAAGCCCCCGACGGCGACGGCGGGAGAGATGAAGTGACCGATGGCGATGAGCGCTGCGATCCGACCGACGTTGAGCATGAAGCCGAGCGCGACCGCGATGGGGACCAGCAGCCACGCGCGTCGCAGGGCCAGCTGCTCACGCTGGTGCCACAGGTGACCGATGACCAAGACCAACAGCAGACCGATGCCCTGAAGCCCGGAGCAGACCGGGGCGATGTCGACGAGGAACCGGTGGGTGCCCAGCATGCCGGTCACCGGATCGGAGATCACCTCGACGCCACCCATCGCCAAGACGGCCTCGACCGCGGCCATGGTGGAGGCACGCAACGGGACCCACAGGTCGCGACAGATCCCGGCCACGATCCACGCGCCGACCGTCAGTCCGAGCACGAACATCACGTCGCGCCAGCGGGGCCGTCGAGCCAGCGCGCTCAGCTGCGCGGGGGTCCACGTGGCGAGCACCAGCCCCATCAACAGACCCGCGGCGGCGGCCAGCCACAACACGAGCGTGAGGGTGGGGTGGGTCAGCACCCACGACGCGCTGCGATCGGCGGCCGAGGTCAGCGCGATGAAGGCCGCGAACGAAGCGATGTGGAACACAGCCCCGGCCACCACCCAACGGCGTGATGGCGGGGGGGATGCGGGTGCGACCTCGGAGTCGACGACGGGCCCTACCACGGCGGCTTGGTTCCCCTCCGCGGAGTGTCCCTCCTGCGGAGGTGGGGAGGGAACGCGGCGACGAACGAGCAGGCTCGCGAACGCCATCACTGCCACCAGTGGCACGGCGTCCCCCGCCCCGCGCAGGATGTCGAAGGGACCGCCGGGCTGGGCGAGCGTGCGGGCGTCGAAGACCCAGCTGATCGTCGCCCACTCGAGGACGAGGATCAGCGCGACGACGAGGACGCGGCCAAACCGACGTCCAAACACCATGGCCACCGTCTACTGGCGGCGGACCAGCACGAAGACGCCGAGCAAGAACGCCAGCGCCAAAGGAGCGGTGGCGCCGTCGAGCTCGGGGGCCTCGGCGACGGGACCACCACCGTCACCGGCATAGGGGCCATCATCGACGTCGACCGGCGGCAGCTCCACGGGATACGGGAACGGTTGATCCGCATCCGGGTACGCGGGCGTCGGGTAGTCGTACGGATGCGGCTCGGCATCCGTAGGGAACTGCGGCGTCGGATACTCCTGG
>JAHZJA010001098.1 GCA_022601155.1 Deltaproteobacteria bacterium
CGCGGGTCGAGGTCGCGCGAGCGGGCCGTGAACGAAGGCCTGCGTGGAGGTCGTCAGGGTTACCGACGTGGGGCGACGGGTCGCGCGGGTCGAGGTCGCGCGAGCGGGCCGTGAACGAAGGCCTGCGTGGAGGTCGTCAGGGTTACCGACGTGGGGCGACGGGTCGCGGGTCGGGGTCGCGCGAGCGGGCCGTGAACGACGGCCTGCGTGCTGCTCGTCAGGGGTCACTGATGTGGAGCGACGGCAACGCCGGGTGGCAGCTCGGGCTCGCGACCCGAGCGCGGATCAGCTCTTGTTCTTGCCCACGTACTGCAGCGCCGCCTGGATCTCCCGCCAAAACTCCAGCGGGGTCTGGGTGCGATGCATGACGCGGGGTCGCAGTGCGTTGGCGAGCGCCGATGCATACGGCGAGCTCATGCTCTGAGCCGCGCGCTGCGGTACTCCACCGAGGATCTCCGCCTCGTTGAAGCTGGGGACCTCGCGGCGCAGCACCGAAAGCAGCAACAGCGCCGTGTGATAGACGTCGGTCGGTCGGCCCACCATGCCGAAGGTGGCGGGGTCGAGGGCCTCGGGGGGCAGCATCCACGGCGCCATGATCGTGCCCACGATGCGAATGTCGCTCTCGACTCGTGTGATCCCCAGATCGCCGAGCTTGAACGACACCCGGGGCCCGTGACCGGCGTCCATCACATCGCTGGTGAGGCTGACGAAGACGTTGCCGGGGTGGACATCCTTGTGGACGTGGCCGTGGCGGTGGATGAACGCCAGCGCCTGCAAGATGTCGCGCGCGATGTGGGGCAGCCACGACTCATCGATCCGCGGCAGCACGCGGTCGAGGCTGTACAGACACTTCTCGACGATGATGTAAAAGGCGTTGTCGTAGAAGAATGCGTCGTGGATATAGGTGATGTTGGGATGCCGCATGCGGCTGAGGTTTTGGACCTCGCTCTCCCACTGGCGTCGCGCTTCCTCGAACGAGGTGGCGGGCTTGAGCAGCTTGGCGACCAGCGGGTTGGCCCACTCGTCGGTACAGTCATAGACATCGCCGTACGATCCCCCGCCGATGTACTCACCCATGAAGTACACGCCGTTGCTCCCGTTGCGGATCATGTCGCCGCGGGCAGGAGCCCGGAACGGGACGACGCTGGGCAGGGTGCGGAGGTTGGGGCTGGTGGCCAGCCGGGGAACGCCAGCGATCGCCGACGATCCGGCGTCGGGTATCGGGGCGCCCGCGGCCGAATCGCCGGGTGACAGCGGGGCCGGTGGGGGCTCGGCGGGAGGCAGGAGCGGGAGGGCGCCGCTCACCGATCCGGTGTGCTGAACCTGCGGCGCCCCGGCCGGGGTCTGAGCACCGTTCTGCGCGACCGTGGGGTGCGGGCCGGTCGGTGACGGCGTGGGAACCGGCGGTGTCGGGTGTGAAGCCGAGGGCAGCGCCGGATGAGATCCCGACGGGTGATGGGCGGGCGTCGGACCAGCCGATGCAGGAACTGTGGGATGCGACCCGGTCGGCACAGTGCCCGAGCTTGGCGTCACGTGTGCGTGGGGACCCGACGGTGGACGCTCGAGGACCGCAGTGTGTGGCCCGGTGGGGGGGTGGCCCGGTTGCGTCCCCGTGCTGGCCTGGGTGTCCTGCCCCTCCCGGCCGGAAGGCCGGGTCGGGAGTGCCGGCGATGTATGCGATCGCGGTCGCCCCTTGGACGAATCCCGAGCCGGGAGACGGGGATAGGTCTTGCTCCTGGGACCCTCGGCCACGCGATCGTCACGCTATCACGGGGTTCGGGCTGGCTGCGTGCTGGCTCACACCTCGATGGCCACGGGCCACGCATGCTCGATTTCGCATTCGCGACCGAGGCGCCGTCCCGTTCGGGCTGGTTCGATCGGGCCCACTGGTGGGCGACGCGATTTGGAAATCGGACGACTCGGCGCACGCAATGATCCGTGGCTGATGGCGTCAACGCTCGCCCGATCGTGGGTTGATGGTGGCGGGTCATTCACGCGATCATCGGGCCGCCAGGCCGGCGCTTACCCCAGAGTGTTCCGACCACCCCATGCCATCGCGCCGATGCCCATGTCGATCGTCGCCCCCGACCGCAGTGTGCTGACGTGCCGGAAGGTCTGCCTGTGAGCGACCCCGAGCCCGCGCGCGCCGACGACGTGCAGGCGTCCCCGCGGGGCGATGGCCTCACGCCGCTCACCGAGGTCTGCGAGGGACGCTATGTGCTGCTGGCCGAGCTGGCGCGTGGCGATCTGTCGGTCGTGTATCGGGCCAAGCCCAAGGGCTCACGCGAGGCGATCGCCTTCAAGGTCCTGCAGCCTCGATTGCTCGGCGACGAGGCTCAGGTGCGCCGCTTTCGTCGAGAGGCGGAGATCCTGCGGCGTATCGAGCATCCCAACATCGTGCGACTGGTCGACCACGGATCGATCGAAGACGGTCGGGACTTCATCGCCCTCGAGCTGCTGCCTGGCCACACGCTGGCCGATGCGCTCGCCGAGGGCACGCGCATGGAGCCTGAGCGAGTGTGTCGGATCTGTCGACAGATCACCCGAGCCCTGCGCGCGATGCATCAAGCCGGGGTGATCCACCGCGATCTCCAGCCCGCCAACATCGTGCTGATCGGGCCCGAGGATGGCGAGCGGGTCAAGCTGGTGGACTTCAGTGATGCCGGAGACGTGGGGGCACCCGCTCGTCGGGTACGGCGGTCGGGCAAGCGCCGCAGCACGGGCAATGTGCTCGACGTGCCGAGCTATCGCCCGCCCGAGCAGCTGCGCAAGCGACCGCCACATCCCAGCATGGATATCTACGCGCTGGGCGTGATGATGTACGAGATGTTGGCGGGCGAGCATCCCTTCGCCCAGTCCGATGAACTGGCCCCCCCGCGGATGGGTCCGCACACCATCCGGAGCAAGGTCTTCGATGCACCCGAGGAGCTGCTGGGGCTCATCGTCGATTGCATCGAGCAGAGCCCCGAGCAGCGACCGGTCTCGACCACCGCGGTGCTCGAGCGGCTCGACAAGGCGCTGCTTTGGATCGGTGTGGTGCCCCACGACGTGGAGGCGGAGGTCGGCGACGAAGATGCGCGGACACAGCAGTGGCCCGCGGCGGATCCGGGC
>JAHZJA010001099.1 GCA_022601155.1 Deltaproteobacteria bacterium
GCAGCCCGTGGTGAAACCCGGCGCGGTGAATCGCGAAGGATTGTTGGCTCCTGGGTCGGAGCCGAAACGCCGCTGTACCGGGCGTACTGCAAGTTTTGGCGACACCGCCAGGAGCCAACAAGACGAGCGAGACATCGTGTCGGGTTTCACCACGGGTTTACTAGGGCCGGTGCTGACGGTGGCTCCTCCGCCATTGCCTCGCGTTTCGACAGGCAGCGGGCGAGAGCCCACGACTCTTGGTCGCCACCCCACCGTTGGCCTTGGCACCGCGCCTCGGCGAGCGCGCCCGAGCCGTTCGTCGCGCTTGCGCTGCTGCAGGCCCTTGGTGACGCAACGATGGATCGCGCGCCTCGACGGGCATCGACAGCTCAATGAGCCGCCGTGAAGCGGGTGGCTGGCTCAGCCCGCTTCGACCACTGCGGCGTCGTACTTCGGGAACCGGATCTTGCAATCGCCGGCGGCAACGATGCCGTCGATGCGGAGCAGACCAACGTCGTTGGTCCAGCCCGAACGCTTCTGGCCGTCGGGGAGCTCGACTTCGCAGAGCACTCCGTTGAGCGGTTCGTCGCTCTCGTCGAGCATCTGGACCTCGATCCAGTGCTCAGGGTCTTCTTGGCGCGGCGGCGGGGCCAGCTCGGTCAGCGGCACGGCGTCGGCGTGGGCACTGTGGTCGACGCTGGGGCGCGGCGCGTGATGGCGGAACAACAGGTAGGGCCCGTCGTCCTCGCCAATGAGCTCCTGCCACCGCTCGGGCACGGGCGCACCGCGATCGCGCGGTCCCCGGCGAAGTTGGTCTTCGAATCCGCGGCCGAGGCGGATCTTCTGCGTGTCGCTGGGCTCGCCCGAGCTGCGCAAAAGCCACCGGGCGGTAGACGCCATGACCCGCTCGTAGGCCGATGACAGGTTCTCTGCCTCGCCACGCGGGATCAGGGCGTAATCCTCACCATTGACCCTGAAGAAGATCGACGACACCGGATCCCGAGCATAGCAGACCAGCGTGTGGCGGGTAGGAAAGAGTGGTCAGAGGTGAGGCCTGGAGCTACAGTTTGGTGGGGGTAGAATCGAATCGTGCCCAAGGCTCACAAAGTTTCTCAAGGTGAGTGTGTCTCCAGCATCGCGTTGGCCCACGGCATGCTTCCAGAAACGATCTGGAACGCGGGGGAGAACGAGGGCTTGCGCGAAAATCGCCCGCACTTCAATGCGTTGGCGCCCGGTGACGCGCTGATCATTCCCGATCCGACCGAGTGCGTGTTCGAGGGCGGCGTCGACCAGCGCCACAAGTTCAAGCGCAAGGGCCAGACCGAGGACATCACCCTCGTGATGAAGGACGAGGACGGTGAGCCCCGCAAGGACCTCGAGTGGCAGGTGACGTTGCCCGGTGGTTTCGACCCCATCGAAGGGCAGACCGGCGACGACGGCAAGATCGAGTTCACGCTGCCGGCGATGGTCAAGCAGGGCATGTTGCGGGTCGGGGCGCCCGATCGTGTCGAGGCCCCCGATTTCGAAGAAGAGCACGTCCTGCGCTTTGGCGGGGTCGATCCGATCACCACACCGCGAGGGCTGCAGCATCGGCTCGAGAACCTCGGCTACGCGGTCAAGACCAACGGCAAGCTCGACGCTGCTACGAAGGACGCAATCATGGCGTTCCAGAGCGACGCCGATCTTCCCCTTACCGGTGAGCTGTGTGCGAGCACGCAAGCGGCGCTGGAGGAACGATACGGAAGCTGATGGGAGAGCAGGGCAACCATCCAGTCGTACGGCGCAACGTCAATGTCATCCGCGATCCACCGCGCCAGTGGTTCGTCGACTACCTGCCGGTCACGGGCAACAACCAGATCGAGCTGCTCGTCGATGGTGACGACTATGGCAAGTCGCTGCACGCGGCCCTGATGGGGGCAGCGAGCGAGGTCATGCTGACCGGGCTCCACTTCCAGCCCACGTATCGGCTGCTGCGGGGCAACGGCCACGATCTCAACCCCAACCATCCGGCGACGCTGCTCAACACCCTGCGGAAGGTCGCGCAAAAAGGGGTCACGATCTATCTGCTCGTCAACCAGTTCTGGGTCGACGAGTGGAAGGTGGGCGACCCCATCCGCAAGAAGATCAAGAAGGAAGGGCACATCGACTGGTACTTGCCCGAGACCTCGGCGTTGTTCGTGGGGCTCAAGGATTTCCCCAACGTCAAGTGCCGCACCGATGTGCACCCGGGCTTCGTGATGGGGACCCATCACCAAAAGACGGTGATCATCGACAAGAAGGTGGCCTTCGTCGGCGGCATCGATCTGACGCTGGTCGACGGTGATCGCTGGGACAATCCCAAGCACGAGATTCCCCCGGCTCCACCCGTGGGGCTGGCCGAGGACAGCGACGGGCTCAAGTCCTACGGACCGGCGGACAACCGCTGCTTCTCGCTTCCGGAGCACTTTTGGCACGACGTGCAGTGCAAGGTGCAGGGGCCGTCGGTCCAGTTCGTGCTCGACAACTTCCACGCGCGTTGGAACCACGGACGCCTGTTCAAGAACATGGCGTACAAGGAGAAGATGCGGACCCGCTACGTCCACATGGGCCACGGCGAGGTCTATCCGGTCAAGTACCTCGACAAGTACTACGAGGCCGAGAAGGTCGGCGACGAGCGCCAGATGTTCCCTCGCCTCGACGTGGGCAAGCAGGTCTACCAAGACCGGATGCGCAACAAGAAGAGCATCCACCTGCGCGAGTACGCCAAGAAAGAGCCGCCGCCCTCGGTCGAGAAGTCGGGGATCGACTCGGTGCCGAACCTGCCGGGCACCAAGATCCAGGTGGTGCGGTCGATGCCGTCCAGCCAGTACGTGGACGGCAAGCAGAAGCCGGTCTGGGACCTGAGCGACAAGAAGTGGGAGCGGTCCTGCAAGGACGCCTATCTCATCGCGATTCGGGCTGCGCGCGAGTACATCTATCTCGAAAACCAATGGATCAGCGATGAGCACATCTGGGCCGAGCTCAAGGCCTCGATGCGGCGCAACCGCGACAACCCCGACTTTCGCATCGTGATCATGCTGCCGCGGCGTCCGCTGGCGGCCGCGGGCTACGGGTCCGACCAGGACATCGATCTGCGTCCCCACGTCAAGGGCGTGATGGCGGAGACCAAGTCCGTCGATCAGTTCGGGATGTACTGTGCGGTGGCGCCACTGCCCGCCACGCGCCGCGACAACATCGCGCTGTCCGATGCCGACAAGAAGGAGTTCGGCCCCGACACCGCCCAGATCTACATCCACTCCAAGGTGTTGATCGTCGACGACTGCTGGTCGCTCATCGGCTCTGCGAACGCGGGTGGTATCTCGCTGCTCGGGGTGTTCGACCCGCGCAAGATGTTCACCACGGGGACGGGCAGCGTGCCCGACACCGAGCTGAGCGTGGCGGTCTACGACAAGGCCTTCGGCAAGAAATTTCGCGAGACGTTGTGGAAGGAGCACCTCGAGGGGGCGGTGCCTGGCGCGGTTCCTGCTGCCGCCGATATGTTCCGCGACAAGATGGCCGACCCCAAGGCACGGGTGCAGGCCGCGGTGTTGTTCCGCGACCAAAACGCCAAGGGTGGCGAGGCCACCCGACGCATTCCACCCTACGTGATGGCCCAGATGCGGGAGCACAGCGACATCACGGCTTCGCGAGCCGGGGCGGTCTCGTTGCGGCCCGACTCGGGCGTCTCGTTCACGTGCAGCGCGTTCCAGCCCGGTCCGCTGTACACGCTGCACTACCGCTGGGTGCTCGAGGATCAAACCGGCAAGCGCTGGTACATCCGTGCGCTCGAGACCGATCGCATCGTGCACAAGTATGGTCCCGAGCACATCGCCTACATTCCCAGCAAGACGGCGGCCGCCTTGCGCCGGGCGTTCCCGGGCGGGGGCAAGGCCAAGCTCTTGTGTCGCGTGTTGGTGACGCCCAAGGGGCTCAAGCCCAAGGCCAGCAGCGCCCACGATCGTGACTACGGCGTGCTCGTGGAGCTGCCGATCACCATGACGCCCAACTAGCGGCGGCCAAAGCCGACACCCGAGGGGCGTGGCCGCGGCAGTGCCGGGCCCGCTCCCTCGTGGCTCGTTGGGGTTCACGCGCCGACATCGAGGTCGACCGGGGCGGCGAGGGTCAGGAGCTGGAGGCGGGCAACGACAGGCTCGCGCGAAGCATGGGGGTCACGCCCTCGTTTCCAGCCAGCGCGTCGAGGTGGTCATCGCTCAGGGCCGACCCCTCGAGCGTACTGGTCGCGAGCAGCTCCCACGGCTCGATGTCGTGATCGAACAGGCCGAGGATCAGCGCGTCGAGATCACGCAGCCCCCCGGTCGTGAGCGACGCCCCGAGCCCCGCCACGGTCTCGGAGCACAGCGTGCGGAGCTCGCCATCATCGTCGGCCGACTGCCATGCTTCCAGCTCGACCAGTTCCGAGTCCGCCGTGGCCGCCAGGGCGCGGAGCGCCTCGCCCTGCAGCGCACTGCGTCCCGCCTTCAGGGACCATAGCTGTCGGCACAATCGCACGAACGCAGGGGCCAAGGCTGCCTGCCCCAGCGGATTGCCCTCGACGTTCAACTCTCGGAGCCGTGGCGCGATGTCTTCTCCGACATCGAGGGCTGCGCCGCGGATCAGGTTCTTGTTCAGCCCCAGCCACTGAAGCCGTGGGAACCCGAGCAACAGCGAGGCCAGGCCGTGATCGGTGACCTCGTTGAGCTTCAGGTCGAGCCGCTCGACCCGCGGGAACTGGCCGGCGGCCAGTCGCTGCGCTCCCGCATCGCCCATCCACCCCAGGGGCAGCGCCAAGGTGCGCAGCGCAGGGGTGGGGGCATCGGCGAGGGTACCGAGCGCGTCGATAGACAGCCGCACGGAATACAGGCGGAGCTCCTCCAGCACCGACAGGCGCCCGGAGGCGACCAGCGCTGTCGCGATGGGGTCGCCGCGCTGAAAATCCGAGATCGCCAGTCGGCGGATGGAGGCGGGAAGGTTTGCCAGGACCCGCTCGGCGGGCCCGACGTAGGACGACATCCGGCCCAGCACCAGCTGCAGATGCTCCAGCGAAGACAGCGCGTCCGCGTGCTGCTCGAACGCCAGTGCCACGCTGTCGAGGTTGCCCGGTGTCACCCGAAGCGAGCGCACCGACCGGAGGTGCGACGCGGCGGCATCGAGGTGCGTGACGCACCGCAGGTTGGCCCGGGTGGTGCGGTGGAGGATGTCGCCCTCGGCCAGTGCCTCGCCGTTGGCGTTGACGATGTCGAGCCGCGACTCGAACGTCGTCGGTCCCAGGCTTGCGAACAACGATGCCGCCTCCGTCGTACTCACGCCCGACAGCTCCAAGCGCTCGAGGCCGAGGAGCACCCGCCGCGCGTTTGCACCGATGCCATCGAGTGCCGCGTCGGCCCAGCCGACGCAGGCGATCTCGAGGTCGACCAAGGCAGGGAAGGGGCCGCGGTCGAGCAGCTCCAGCGCATCGGCGATGCCATCGACGCGCACGGACAACCGCCGCAGGGCCACGGGGACCTGGGCGTCGGGCGATGTCTCGATGAGCGCGGGGTAGTCGAGCCAACGCGACCACCCGGCCGTGGGTCCTCGGTCGCCCAGCTCCAGCGCTTCGAGCTGCGCGTACACGGATGAGCGGGCCAGGGTGTTGCGCGCAAACTCGGCGTCATCACCACCGACGCCGATCTCCAGCGCCCGGAGGCCGCCGAACTGCTCGGGGTGGCGGCACAGGTGCGCGAGCATGGGGCCGGGTCGGCTGAGGCGGATGCGACAGAAGTGGCCGAACACGTCAGCGCTGGCATCGGCGTCGTCGTCGTCCAGCGGGTCCCACCACCACAACACGGGGTGCTCGACCTCGAGGGAGCGAGCGAGGTACCAGGCGCGGTCGGGAGGATGGCCGTGGATCACCGCGCGCAACCACGACCACGGGGCGCAGCGAACGTGATCGGGCCAACCGCGGAGTCCGGCGGCGACGCGGTCGTGCAGGTCGGGGTCTCGCCGCACTCGCGCCGCGAGCCGACGGAATGCCAGCCGGCTGGGGGTACCGGTCAACAGTGCGTCGATGTGACCGTCGATCATCGGTGGTGATGATATCGCGCCGAGGGCTCGGGCCTCGATGCCGTCAATGGGTGTACTCGCGACGACGGTGCGAACGTCGAGTGCAGTGGATGTGGCCGTCGGTCGAGCATCACGCGGTCTCGAGAAGATGTCGAAGTGTGACGGCGACCATCCGTCGGCCGCCGAGTCCGGCTCGCTGCGCTGGCCGTGCGCCGCGTGCTACCGTTGTCGTCGCGTGGGGGCGTGGTCGATGGCGCAACGAGGCTTGGCCCTGGGGGCCATTGCGAGCGCGTGCCAGCAGCCGAGCGCGTTCATCTGCACCAGCGACGACGACTGCACCGATGCTGGGGACGTGGGCTCTTGCGAGCCGACCGGTTTTTGCAGCTTTCCCGATGGCGACTGCGCGAGCATGCAGCGCTATGGCAAGCACGCCGGAGATCTGGCCGGCCAGTGCGTGCCGCTCGACGGGGACACCGACCTCGCGTCCACCACGGGCAGCGTCGCCGGGACGACGGTGATGGTCGACGATTCGGGCCCCGTCGATGGCACGACGACCGCGGTCACCACGGCGAGCGCCACGAGCGATGGCGGCTCGACGATCGAGTTCACCGACGACGACGAGCAGGACTTCACGGCGGGTACGCTGCGCGGTCTGGCGTGGCTCGATGGTGGAGTACAGCTGGGGGGTGGGGACTCCGGGGTGTTGTTGTCGAGGGTGTTCGATGCCGGAGAGTCGGTGAGCTGGCAGTCGCTGCGGTGGACACCGCGGGCGCCCTACGGCAAGCCGCTGCCAGGCGGCGAGCAGTCGGAGCGGGGCTACACCGAGGGCAACGCGGACATGAGCGCCAACCTGCTGCTGCTGCATCTAGACGGGCAGGGGACGGCGATGCCCGGGGCACTGCTGCCCGACTCTTCGGGGCAGGGGCACGACTTCTTGCTGGAGTCGGTCAACGGGCTGCCGTGGGTGGACGGGCCATTTGGAGCGGCCCTTGCCGACGACGCTGCGTCGTACGCTCACAACGGCGTCTGGGTCGACGCGTTCTCGTTCGGCAATGATGACTTTTCGTGGTCGCTGTGGGCTCGTAGCGACTCGGGCTGCACCGGTGTGTCCGAGGGCGACAACCAAGTCTATCTGGGCATCGAGGGGCCCGGCCAGGATCGTTCACACCTGTGGCTGGGCTGCCGCAACCCGGTGTCCAACGACTGCTCCTCGCAAGGCGTCGGACAAGGTCGTCCCGGGGGAACCTACGAGCCCAACGCATCCGGAGACTCGCTACGCGTGTGCGGCACGTCGGAGGTCGCCGACGACCAGTGGCATCACCTGGCGGTGACCAAGCTGGGACACGCGCGGTCGGTGGTGACGTTGTACTTCGACGGCGAGGTCCAAGATGTCGACGGAGAGTTCTTGGGCGCGCCCATCGGGTTTCCGTTTGGGACCGAGCTGGCTCTGGGCGCGTTCAGCAACGGTTCGTTCGCGGCCGCGGTCATCCTCGACGAAGTGGCGATCTGGCGACGGGCACTGGAGTCGTCGGAGATCCTGGGGCTCTACCGACGCGGCATCCGGCGGCTGTCGGTGTCGGTCCGCAGCTGCGACGATCCGGAGTGCGTCAGCGGGGGCGAGATGGTCGGCCCCGATGGAAGCTCGGGCACGGCCTTCGTCGATGTCGCCGACGCGCTGGGCCCCGGCTCCGTGATGGAGCTACCGGCCGGGCTGGAGGGGCGCTACTTCCAGTACCAGGTGGTGCTGGAGGGCACCCCGTCGCTGTCACCGGTCCTGGAAGCGGTGACGATCGAAGCCCAGCTGTAGCTCGTCTCAGGTCTCGGGCGCCTGGGGCTGCTCGGTCCACTGCAGCCGAGTGGTGTCGTAGTGCTGCTCGCCCAGCCGCGCGAGGATGCCGTCGAGGGCCTCGCCCCCGAGCTGAGGCGTGCGGCTCAAGATCCACAGGTAGTCTCGCCCGGGGTGCCCGACCACCGCCCACTGGTACTCGGGGTCGAGGTCGATGATCCAATAGTCGCCCCAAAATGGGCCGAAGAAGCTGACCTCGAGCTTGGCGTTGGTGGTGGTGTCGACCACCCGCGCGCGGCCCTCGGCATCGTCGACCTTGCCGTCGAGTCCGCCTTTGCGGCAGCGATTGAGTACGGTGATCTGGTCGCGCTTGCCCTGGGAGTAGGTCGCCGTGGTGGCGCTACAGCCCTTCTGGAACCGTTGCGGGTAGCTCGCGATCTCGTACCACGTGCCGAGATAGCGGGGCAGCTCGACGCGCTCGACCGCCTGCAGCGGGGGAAGACCTTCGCGCTTGGTGGTAGAGCCGGCACAGGCCGCGATGAGCAACGCCGCGCCGAGCACCAGGGGCTCGAACGACCAAGGGAGGGCTCGCATGCCTCGAGGGTGAGGCACGACCAGCTGCGTGCAAGTGCCCGGCGGCGGAGACCCCGTGAGCCGTACCGTAGAGGGGGTGGCGCTGATCCCCGCCCCCAATGGTTTACCGGAATGACAATGGGGGTCGGGCGCAACGTGGTTGGGTGGCCTGGGCACCGGGTCGGCTCATCTTCGTGGAGGAAGCGGCGCGGGCAGCAGCTGATAGTCTAAAATTGATGTCGATCGAGTTCTCTCCACGTTGGTCCTTCTATTCTTGGAGCCGCGGCGGGGACGTCGATGAGGAGAGTGAGCGTCAGCTCATCCTCGAGATGATCCGCAACTGCAACAGCGACCGACTACGGGCCTATGCCGACTCCCACAGCGGTGGTCAGGTCTATATACGGACTGGGCTCCATCGCAGTGCCACCGATAATCGCGAGCATATTCAAGTGCAGCTCGGTGACAGTGCCAGCGGTACCTGGCAGAGTGAACAATGGCCCGGCTACACGGTCCACATCGTCTACAACAACACCCGCAGCGAACCCTACGAGGCGAGCTTCGTTCAGGGGTTGCACAGCGGCGGGCGCCGTCGTCGTCGCTGAGGCAGGCGGGCCGTGGTCTCGCTGCGCGGCAGCGATTGCGGGCCGGGTCTGCTGCCCTCGACTGGCCGATCATCGTCGAGCGAGTCGGTGCCGATGTCGACATCGACTCCCAGATCGGAGAAGGCCAGGTCGGTCCCGAGTTCGCCGAGCCGGGTGCGATCGCGGGGCGTCACCCGGTCGACCCCGCGAACAGTGACACCCATGGCATCGGGTTGATGGAGCTCGACGAGCAGGACGAGGCGGTTCATCCATATCCCCAAGACGCGGGAGCCGGGCCATGCCATGCTGGCCGGCCTGGTCGAGAGTCTCGCTGGGCGGTGGTAGAGCACAGGTCGCGTTTGGCTTGCGCGGCCCGAGGTGGGTCTGAGCGATGCCAAGCGACAACGGGGCCACGAGTCCACTGGGCGCTTGCACCGACCCCCAAAAGCCGGTGAAACTGCGAGCCCGGCTTCGGTCCATGGCAAGCAACGTCTTCATCTCAGGGGTCAGCAGCGGCTTTGGTCGGCTGTCGGCCCTGGCCCTCGCTCGCCGGGGCCATCGCGTGTTCGGCACGATGCGCGATCTTCACGGGTCGAACCGAGCGGTGTCCACCGAGCTGGTCACCGCGGCGCAGCAGCTGCCCGGTTCGATCGTCGCCTATGACATGGAGCTGGAGTTCGAACGCTCGGTCAAGGGGGCGGTGGGACAGGTGCTCTCCGATGCCGGCCACCTCGATGTGGTGGTCAACAACGCCGGGACGACCACGATGGGCCTGGCGGAGACGATGACCGACCAGCAGATGCTGCACGCGATGGACGTCAACGTGATCGGTCATCATCGTGTGATGCGGGCAGTGCTGCCGAGCATGCGCGCTCGCAAGTCGGGGCTGCTGATTCACATCTCCGACACGCTGGGCCGGGTGGCGGTACCGCTGATGGGTATTCACTGCGCGAGCAAGGCGGCGATCGAGGCCCTCGCCGATGCGTATCGCTACGAGCTGGCGCCGCTGGGGATCGAGTCGACGGTGGTGCAGCCGGGGTTCTTCCCCACGGGCTTCGTCGATCGTCTGGAGGTCGGCGACGATCACCAGCGGGCCGACGGCTACGGGCCCATGGCCGACAAGCTCGACGCACTGGGCGACGCGGTCCGCGAGGTGATCATGGGCAAGGATCCGCCCGACCCGCAGATGGTGGCCGATACGATCGTCACGCTGGTCGAGCTCGATCCCGGCAGTCGCCCCGATCGCTTCGTGGTCGATGGGCGCGACGGCAGCGACCTGCTGCGGGTCAACGACGCTCACCGTCGTGCGCAGAGCGAGATGATGGTCAAGCTCGGGCTCGACGACGGCGAGTAGACGTCGTCCGCCTCGAGACGAGCGCAGGGCCACCGGGGCCGGCTAGAACCAGCGCGAGACGGCCAGCACGATCGACGTGGAGAAGCGGCGTCCGAAGCTGAGGTGTCCGGCTTCACTGCGGATCTGCGCGGTGCCCTCGGGGACCATCGAGGGGGTCGTGCCTCGCAGGTACTCCCAGCGATGCTCCACGCTGAGCATGCCGTCGAGCGAGACATCCGGGGACACGAAGGCGTGGGCCCCGACGTCGAAGGCAAGGAGGGGGTACAGCAACGACGACGAGCGCTCGGGACGGTCCAGCGGGCTGGGGTCGAGCACCGTCAACAGGCCTCCACCCATACCCGCGCGGATCGACAGGTACGGTCGCACCACGTGCTTGCGGTCGAACATCACGGTGAAGTAGGGCATCGCGCCCACGGTCACCGCTCGCGCCTCGGCCCCGGGGGCGAGCGTGCGCTGGATGCCGCGGCTGATCTCGTACTGGAGGTGCAGGCCGGCCACGAATCGGTCGCGGAACCCGTGGCCGATGCCCATCCCCAGGTGCAGCCGTCGCAGTCCGATGAAGCCGAAGTGATCGCGGCTGCCCGCGATGCGGTCGGGGACCCGGGGCCACGGGGTTTGCCGGACCCACGAACCAAGGTCGGCACCGAGGTGGACACGCCAGCGGTTGGTGTCCGATCCATCTTCGGCCGCGACGGTACCGGGCGCCGCGAGCAACCCCACGACCAGCCCCAATCGGGCGGTCCAACGGCGACGACGCACCATCACGGAGCATCGTCTCAGGGCCCGGGGCATAGGGAAAGCGGCGCGTGACCCGCTTCGCCGAGATTTACGATCAGGGGTGGGCCTCGGGCGGTGCCGGTCCCGAGCGCGCCGCTTTCCTGGTTGTCGCCGATGAGCTACCACGACGCGGAGGGACGTCTCTCCGTGCAGCCACTCCCGGCACCACCCCACCTGTTTTCAGGCTACCGCAAGCACTGGGCCCACCGATTTGGTGTTGCTCCGGTATTGCCCACCACGCGCGAGGAGATGGACGCGCTGGGCTGGGACAGCTGCGACGTGGTGCTGGTGACGGGGGATGCCTACGTCGACCACCCGAGCTTCGGTATGGCGCTCATCGGGCGATTGCTCGAGGCCCATGGCTTTCGGGTGGGGATCTTGTCGCAGCCGTCGTGGACGGACCCCTCGGCGTTCATGGCGCTGGGCCGGCCCAACCTGATGTACGGCGTGACCGCCGGCAACATGGACTCGATGGTCAACCGGTACACCAGCGACCGGAAGATCCGCCGCGACGATGCGTACTCGCCTCACGCGGAGGCCGGGCATCGCCCCGACCGTGCGGTCCTGGTCTACGCACAGCGGTGTCGCGAGGCCTATCGCGACGTGCCGATCGTCATCGGAGGGATCGAGGCCAGCCTGCGTCGCATCGCCCACTACGACTATTGGTCGGACAAGGTGCGGCGCTCGGTGTTGCTGGATGCCAAGGCCGACATGTTGGTCTATGGCAACGGCGAGCGGGCAATCGTGGCGCTCGCCCATCGGCTCGGCCGCGGCGAGGACATCTCCACGGTCGACGACCTGCGCGGGACTGCGTTCTTGCGCCGCGGTCGGCCACAGGAGTTCTTCGAGATCGACTCCACCTCGATCGACACGCCCGGCCCCGTCGCTACGCCGCCCGATCCCTATGCGATGGAGGAGCAGCGCGCGTCGTCGGCCTGCGCGACGGGCTCGGACGCGCCTGCGCCCGCGCCCAAGCCTCTGGTGACGCTGCGGCGGCAGGTTCCGCCGCGCGGCCATCCGCGCGACAAGACGGTGATTCGCCTGCCGTCGCACGAGCAGGTCCGAGACGACCGGGTGCTGTACGCCCACGCCTCGCGGATCCTCCACGCAGAGGCCAACCCCCACAACGCGCGGTGTCTGGTCCAGCGTCACGGCAATCGCGATGTGTGGATCAATCCCCCGCCGATCCCGTTGCAGACCGACGAGATGGACGCGGTGTTCGAGCTGCCGTACTCGCGGACTCCACATCCGGCCTACGAGGGCGCGCGCATTCCCGCCTACGAGATGATTCGGTTCTCGGTGACGATCACCCGCGGTTGCTTCGGCGGGTGCTCGTTCTGCTCGATCACCGAGCACGAGGGGCGCATCATCCAAAACCGATCCGAGGAGTCGATCCTTCGAGAGGTGGAGCGCATTCGCGACGAGGTGCCCGGGTTCACGGGGGTCATCTCCGACCTGGGGGGGCCCACCGCCAACATGTGGCGGCTGGCGTGCAGCAGTCGCGAGGTCGAGGCCTCATGTCGGCGGCCTTCGTGCATCTATCCCGATGTGTGCGACAACTTGGGCACCAACCACGATCCGTTGGTCGAGCTGTATCGCAAGACGCGAGCGCTGCCCGGGATCAAGAAGGTCCTCATCGCCTCCGGCCTGCGCTACGACCTCGCCGTACGCTCCCCGCGATACATCAAGGAGCTGGCGACCCATCACGTGGGCGGCTACCTCAAGATCGCGCCCGAGCATGTGGCCAAGGGCCCGCTGTCGGCAATGATGAAGCCGGGCATCGGCACCTACGACCGGTTCAAGGAGCTGTTCGAGCGCTACAGCGAGCAGGCGGGCAAGGAGCAGTACCTCATCCCGTACTTCATCGCGGCGCACCCGGGGACCACCAACGAGGACATGATCGAGCTGGCGCTGTGGCTCAAGCGCAATCGGTTTCGGCCCGACGCCGTGCAGGCGTTCCTGCCGTCGCCGATGGCCAGCGCGACCGCGATGTATCACAGCGGCAAGAGCCCGCTACGCCGGATTCGACGCGACGCGGCCGAGGTGCCCGTGCCCAAGACCCTGAGCGTCCGACGGCTTCACAAGGCGTTCTTGCGCTACCACGATCCCAACAACTGGCCGCTGCTTCGCGAGGCGCTCACGCGAATGGGTCGCGAGGATCTCATCGGCAATGGGCGCCGACACCTCGTGCCGCGCTGGCAGCCCGCGGGCACCGGTGGTGCACCCGAGGGGCGTCGTCGGCCGCCGCGGGTCGAAAAGCGCCTGGCCGCTCGCCGGGGGCAGGCGCTGACGCAGCACACGGGGCTGCCCCCCATGCCGAACGTCGAAGACGAGCGATCGCAACCTTCTTCGGCGCCCACCCGAGCGCGACGCAAGAGCCGCTCGGGTCGGTCCAAGAAGAACTAGTTGGGGCGTGCGGCCGGGGCTTGGTCGTCGTCGGCTTCGCGGGCGGGCACCGGGTCACCATCGACGACGTCGACATCGATCACCGCACCGGTAGGGGCGGCGTCGGGGCCAGCCATCCCCGCACCCATGAACGCCTCGGGGCCGGGAACGAAGCTGTGCACTTGGATGCGATGCTCCATGCGCTTGCGGACGAACGCGGCGACCCAGCGCCGGGTCCAGGGGATGAGCAGCAGCAGGCCAGTGGCATCGGTGACCACACCGGGCGTGACGAGCAAGACGCCGCCCACCAACACCAAAAGGCTGGAGACGACGCCTTCCTTGGGCATCTCACCGCGGGCCATCGCGCCCTGCCAGTTGCGGAGCACCCGACCACCCTCGCGCTTGGCGAGTGAAGCGCCCAGCAGCCCGGTGACGAGAACCAGGCCGATGGTCAGCTCGGCGCCGAGCGTCTGACCGATGGTGATGAGCAGATACAGCTCCACCACGGGCACGACGGTGAACAGCAGCAGGAGCTTGCCCAGCACGTCTAGCAGCGTAGCAGCACGGGCGCCGCGCCTGACAAGCCGCGGTCTTTGCGGCGACGGGAGGCCCCGTGCATCGCCTTTGCGCCAAGACGCGAGGCTCGGTGGGCCCGAACCCCGCGTCGAATCCGGGCCGCGGGGCCCGGGGCGGTCGGCATCGAGGCCGACCGCGGCTCAGCTCAGCAGCCGGGGCCTTCGCAGACGCCGTTGACGAAGCAGAAGCGATTGGAGGGCCTGCCGTTGGTCACGCCCGGGCAGTCGCCGCAGGCCGTGGTGCCGTTGCGGCCGTCGCAGCTCTCGCCGGCTTCACAGACGCCGTCGTTGTCGCAGCCGCCGGGGGGGTTGCCCCCACAGTCCGGGTCATCGCCGGGGGCGCAGTCGCCGTTGCACACGCCATCGGCCGAGCAATCGGGCGGGGGCGGGGGGGCGGTGCCGATGAAGTCGTTGATGAAGCCCTCGTAGGCGGAGACGTTGGTGCTCACGCCGTAGACCGAGCAGCCCTGGTCACCGTAGGAGGTGATGCCAGCCGTGTACGTCGTACCGCCGCGGTTGATGAACGCCGGGCCGCCGCTGTCGCCGTTGCACGGTCCGAAGAACGGGTTGCCGTCTTGCACGTACGAGAACTGGCCGCCTGTGGCCGGTGACGGGCAGCCGGGGACGACACAGCCCAGTCCCGCCAGCGGCACGTCCGCGTGCAGCTTGACGCCGTACTGGCTGAAGCTGAGATCCGAGTATCCAAAGCCCACGTGGTCGAGCAGGGTGCCCGCATCACCATTGCTGAGCCCCAGCGAGGCCGGCAGGTGAGGGATGGGGGTGGTGTCCGTGTTGGGCACCTCCAGCCGGAACAAGCAGATGTCGTTGTTGAGCGAGAACTTGCTGTAGCTGGGGTGGATCGAGACCTCGGAGATCCCGAAGAACTCGCCGTTGACGTTGTTTCCGACGAACGCAGGCCCCTGTCCGAAGTAGACGGCGACCTCGTCGGGCTCCATCGGGTTGGCGTTGGGTCCACCGTTGGACTCGTCGCAGCAGTGCGCTGCGGTCATGATCACCTCCGAGGAGATGAGCGTCCCGGTGCAGAACGGCTCCACCGAGACCTGGTTCCCCGACCGGACGTGAACGCCGACTGTCGCGGCGTACTCGGCCACGTTGCTGGGCGCGGGGTCGCCGTTGATGATGCGAAAATCGTCGTTGTCGTCGCCGAGGTCATCGACCTGCGCCGAACACCCAAACCCCCCCAGGGCGAAAACCAACGCGAATGCTGAACCGAAACGTTTGCCTGTCATCAAGGTGGCCATCTCCTTCGAGCCACCGTTCGACCGCGTGCCACAGGTGCATTCCAAACTACATGACTCGAACCCGCAGAAACGACTCGTGCGGATCCTCGGCAGGAAATCACACGGGGGGGCGGAGCTCAGTCGGCCGCGGCCGTCTCGCTCATCCACTGGTCGAGGCGTTCGAGGTCGCGCTTGGCCTTGGCGATGACGAGCTCTTGGCGGGCCTCGTTGGCCAGGGCGAGCACCTGGTCGGGGCTACGCCCGGCCGCCTCGAAAGCCTGCGCCAGGGCCAAGCGGGAGCGCCCACGCTTCTTGCTCGAGGCCCCGGTCAGCTCCTGGATCTCGAGTGCGAGCTCGAGCTGACCCACGGCGGCGGTCGGTCGGCCTGCGTCGAGCAAGGTGATGCCCAGATCGTAGCGAACGGCGGCAACGCGGGCGTGTCGTGGACCGTGGGCAGCGGTCCAGATCTCTCGGGCGCGCTCGTGGGCGGCGATCGCCTCGTCGTACGCGCGTAGGGCTCGGTGGGTCCGGGCCATGTTGTTGTGGACCTTGGCCACCAGCGGGTGCTGGGGCCCGAGGCTGTCGATACGGATCTCCAGCGCGCGCTGGTAGGAGCCCAGGGCCAGCTCGTGCTCGCCGCGCTTGCCGTGGATCCGGCCGATGTTGTTGTGCGTGTTGGCGACCACGTGGCTGTCGGGGCCACGCGTCTCGCTCAGAATCTCCAGCGCCCGCCGATAGGTCTGGAGCGCGGCATCGAAGTCTTGGAGGGAGAAGTGCACCGCACCGAGGTTGTTGAGCGTGTTGGCCACGCTCCCATGGCGCTCACCGAAGGCGGCGACCTGGATCTCGACCGCGCGATCGAGGGCGGTCTGAGCATCGCCGTATCGACCCAACACGTGCAGCGTGGCGCCCATGTTGCCGAGCGACAGCCCCACCTCGGGGTGGTTGGGCCCCAAGCTGTTCTCTCGGATCTCGAGGCCCCGACGGTGGGCGGCCAGGGCAGCTCCCGTCTCGCCGCGGCCGTGGAGGGTGTTGCCGAGGTTGGCCCACAGTGCAGCCAGCTGGGGATGGTCTCCGCCATAGGCACGCTCGGCCACCTCGAGTGCGCGCCGCAGTGCTCGCAGCGCCTCGTCGTAGTTGCCGTGGGCCTGATGGATCGAGCCGAGGTTGACCAACCAGGTGGAGACGGCGGGGTCGTCGGTGAGGCCGAGCCGGGTCACCAGCATCTCGGCCGTCGCGGCCCAGCGGAGGCCGTCCTCGAGGTTGGCGCGCTCGTATCCGGTGAGGAAGCTGAGCCGGGTGGCAGCCCGCAGCGCCGCGCCATCGTGGTGGGTACCGCCAGCGACGTAGTACGCCTGCTCGAGCTCGGTCTGCGCTTGCGCGTAGTCGCCCTGGAGATCGAGCGCCAATCCGGCTGCGAGTCGAGCATCGGCCACCAGGGTCATGGCTCCGGCGGCCTCGGCCTCGGCCTGTACCGCGCGGGCTCCAGCCACAGCGTCGTCGTACTGACCGGTGGAGATCCACACCCCCACCTCGACCAGCCGATGGCGGAGGGTGGCGAACTGCTTCCGTAGGGCTCGATCGGGCGGGTCGGCGGGTCGGCGTCCGAGCCAGGCCTCGTCGGTGCATTCGTCCATGCGGGGCAGCTCGACCACGACGGTGACCATGCGCTGCATGATCTTGGGGCCCGCCAGCTCGAAGCGAGCGAGCACGGCATCGAGCTGAGTCCGGCGCTCCTCGAAGCACAGGCGCGAGCGCTCGGCGTCGAGCTCGGGCCGGATGTTGGTACTGGCGGCGAGGCACGTCTCCGTGCGGAGGCTCGACCACGCTTGGGCATGGGCGTCGATGCGCTGCGATGCGCGGTTCCAGCTGTCGTGCGCGTACGAGACCTTGGAGGCACCGACGGCCTCGTCGACGCGGGCCCGACGGGCGTCGTTCCACACGGTGGTGATCGCCTGGCCTTCGGCTTCGCACTGCTCGCGGAGCTGCGCAGCACCCCATGCCTGCCACCCACCGTACATGCCGACGGCTCCGGCGACGGCCCCCGCCGCGATCCAGCGTCGACGGGCCGGACGAGGATCGCGAGACAGCTCGTCCAAGAGCTTGGTGAGGGTGGCAAAGCGCTCCGAGGGAGACCGAGACAGACCGCGCTCCACGGCACGCACCACACGGGCGGGCACCCCATGCCGGGGGGGAGGTGGCCGTGGCCGACCCTCGGTGATGGCCAGGCTCAGGGCCGTGAGCGAGTCGCCCGTGAACGGCCGGGTCCGAAACAACGCTTCGTACAGTGAGACACAAAAGCTGAACTGATCGGTGCGCGCGTTGGTGGGCAGGCGCAGGTGCTGTTCGGGGGCCATATAGGCCGGCGTGCCGAGGGCCGCCCCCGCGTTGGTGAGGGCCAGACTGGTCTCCGAGGGGTTGAGTGTCTCCTGGACGACCTCGAGCGAGCCCACGCTGGCCCACTCGCCCGCGCGTGCGAGCCCAAAGTCCATCACCAGCACACGACCGTCGTCGGCGACCATCACGTTCTCTGGCTTGACGTCGCGATGAACGATGTCCTTGTCGTGTGCCGAGGCCAGCCCCCGCCCGGCTCGCACGAGCACGTCGAGGATCTCCGGCCACGTCCGGTCGGCCGCATCCAGCCACTTGCGCAAGGTCTGCCCCTGCACGAACTCCATTGCGAGGAACACTTGCCCGTCGTGCTCGCCCACGTCGTAGACACGAACGACATTGGGGTGGGACAGCCGAGCCAAGGCTTGCGCTTCTCGCAGCAGTCGCTCCCGTGCTCGGGTGCCCGGCCGGGTCTCGCGGTGCAGCAGCTTCAGGGCAACATCACGCTCGAGCTCGGGATCGAAGGCGATGTAGACCACGCCCATGCCCCCCGCACCCAGCTGTCCGACGACGATGTAGCGACCCACGGCGGTGCCGTCGGGGATGATGATGTCGTCGTTTCGCGCGCTGCGGCCCGAGCCCGTGCCCGCGGTCGCGGCCAAGGTGTCCTGGGTATCGGGACCTGGCGCTTCGGGGCGCGCAACGTCTTCACACCACGAGCCAGAGTCGTGCGCGACGTCGAGAGCCTCGCTCATGGGCGTGTTGGCCACAGACCGGCCCATGGTCCCACGCCCGACCAAACTCGTGCGCGATGCGAATTGTTAAATCGTGTCCGTTACGCGTCGCTGTAGCGAACGAACGCACACGGGGGGTGGATGTCGTGCCCCGCAATCGGGCCGGTCAGAATCGGTCCGGTTGGGGGTGCTCCAGCAAGGTGACGCCGAGTGCCGCGACCTCGGCGGTGGCCGTGAGGCGCTGTCGAGTGGCGCCCGCCGAGATTCGGTAGACGCGGCCACCCATCAATCCTGCCGCGAGCGCCAGTGGGCCCAGCAACCAGCCGCCTGTCTCGTCGTGCACATCGTCCCTGGATGGGCCGACAGCAATGTCGGTCTCGAGGGTGACGCGTTCGACCACGATGGCCTCGGCCTCGGCCGGACGCACCGGCTCGCAGTACTCGGTCCACTCCGCTAGCGGCAGGCGCGCTCGGATCGTGGCGCGCAGCGTCGTCTTGGGCTGCATGCGGCTGGCGTACGGCTCGAACTTTCCCGTGATGGAAAACCCCGGGTGGACGGGCGCGGGCACGGGGCCCAGGCGCATCACCGCCGTGCTCGGAGGGCGCAGACAAGCCTGGGCGAGGCTGGCCAACGGGCGGTTGCCGGCCTTGCCCTGCTGGCCGTAGCGGTCGGGCAGGCGGTTGAAGACATAGACTTCGGCGGCGTCGGTGTTGTCGACAGCGTAGTCGATCCGTAGCTCGCCGCGGTCGACCGCCACGCTGTCGATGCGCAGCCGCACCGTCTGCTCGGGGGTGGTCATGTCAAAAGCGGACGACCTCGGGATTGCGCATCAGCACCAGGCCCATCGATGCGATGTCGTGGCTCGTTTCGATGCGGTGTGCCGTGGTCCCGCCGACGTGAAACACACCGGGGTAGTCTTCGTCCTCACGCTCGTGGTCCACGTCGCGGCCCAGGATGAAATCGGCGGCGAGCGTCACGGTGCTGATCGCCGTGGGCTGCGGCGCTCGTTCGGGATCCGGGCGATGAGGACCGGTGTACTCGGTCCACTCCGACAGCGGCAACGGGGCGCGCAGGGTGGCCGAGTACCCCGCAGCGGGATCGAGCCGGGTCGCCAGTGGCTGGCGCGGCCCGTAGAACATCACCCCGGGGCCGAAGTTCGGGGTGGGGGTGGCCCCCATCAGCATGAACATCGTGTCGGGTGGGTGCAGGCACGTCTGCGCGAGTGCAGGGGTTGGGGTCTCGCTCGGTTGCTTGCGGAGCTGGCCGTAGCTGTCGGGCAGCATGTTGAACAGGTACAGCGGGGTGTCGAGGCCGTTGGTCAATGCGTACGTGACCCGCAGGACTCCGTCGCGCACTTCCACCTGGTCGATCTCGAACGCGATGTCTTGACTCATCGGGCCTCGTCAGAAGATTTGGGGGATCCAGCTGCTCGGTTGGGTCGGGAGCTGGCCGTAGTCGTTGCGTGGAGGGACCGACAGCTCGCCGGGTGAGCGGGTCCCGTTGCGTGCCTCTCGGTAGGAGGACTCCCAGCCCACGGTGTCGGCCTCTTCGAGGTCCTGCCACCGGTTTTGCCACGCGGGATCGTTCTGCGACAGCTCATTGGCGCGTCGCCCATGGGCGTTGTTGCGGGCGTGGTTGAGCTCGTGTCCGAGGATCACGTCCGAAGGGGTACCGCGCGAGACTCCATGGCCTGCGGCGCTGCGGGTCGGGTCGTAGACGACGTCGGTTCCGCTGCCCGGTCCCGTGCCGCGCACGTGGTAGCCGGGCTGGTAGTTGCGGGTCCAGTTGCCGGCTGCATCCTGGGTGAAGTGGATGCGAGAGAACGGCCCGGCGGGGTCGGGCACGATGCGCAGGCCGGAGTCGGGCACGTTTTGTGCCATCGCGTAGGGCCCCCGGTACGGGAACGGGTGGGGCGGTCGCGATGCGGGCGAGTGGATGTCGACGCGGCGACCGGTGGACGCCAGATCGTCGAGCAGCTCGCGGCCGGGCGCGGTGCGAGCGAGGCGCTCGAGGTCGGCCCGGGTCGCGGCCCGAAACGCATCGTCGCCGTGGATCGCGATCTTGTTGGTGCGAATGAGATCGTCGACGTACCGAGCGGCGCGGGCCATGTTGGCCCGTCGGGCGGCCCGAGCCGCGCGCATGGCCTTGATGCCGCGACCGGCGGCACCCAGCGCCTTGAACAGTCCCTTGAACGCCGCCGCGATAGCCAGGTTGGTGAGCGACGGAAACGGGATCCCGCCGATCAGGACGTTGGGCGAGCAGCTGAGCGTCATCCCCAGCATCGGCCCGACCGGGGGATCGGTGGGCTTGGGCGACGAGAAGATGCAGTGCTTGGTGATGTCGACGCCGACTCTCGCGGCGCGAGCCATCTCGATCCACACACTGGCCGAGCCGAGGAAGATCTCGCACAGCGGGAAGAAGCCGCCGCACCACCCCGACAGCCCCATGTCGCCACAGCGCCCCGCGGGTAGACCCCCGACGGCAGTGTGCATGCCCCCGGAGAGGATCGGGATCGGGGTGAGCACCGTGGGGTGGGGGAACGGAACGGGAGGGGCGGGGGGAATGAGGTTGGGAGGATGGGTATGGGCGTGCGGGACACCGAAGCCCACGTCGAGCATGCGCACCGCGGGAAAGCCCGGGAACGGGATCATCGCGAACGGCTGGCTGAGGAACTGCTCGACGCTGGTCATCCAGGCGAAGGCCGCCCCGATCGCACCGAGGACGCCACCACCTCCGCCGCCACCACCCGCAGCACCTCCGCCGCCGCCGGATCCACCACCACCACCACCGCCGCCGGCTCCACCGCCGCCGCCGCCACCACCACCGCCGCCGCCGCCGCCCCCACCGCCACCCCCCCCCCCCCCCCCCCCCCCACCGCCCCCCCCACCACCACCACCACCACCACTCCCACCACCGCCACCACCACCTCCGCCTCCACCACCAGCACCACCACCCCCGCCACCTCCAAAACCACCACCAACACCACCGCCACCTCCAAAACCACCACCAACACCACCGCCACCGCCACCGCCACCACCAGCACCACTGCCACCACCGCCACCACCGCCACCACCACCGCCGCCACCACCACCATCACCACCACCACCACCGCCACCACCGCCACCTCCAAAACCACCACCAACAC
>JAHZJA010000088.1 GCA_022601155.1 Deltaproteobacteria bacterium
GGTCCCGAACTCGATCTTGTAGGTACGGGACAGGTCGTAGCTGACCGGCGTGCGCACGCTGAGCGTGGTCCGTGGCGTGAAGGTGGTGACCATCACCCCGTCCTCGTTGGTCGCCGTCTGCCGGTCCAGGTCACCCGGTGGCGTGGGCGGGGTGTAAAAACCTGCGTTGACCCCCGCCGTCCAGTCGGGGGGAAAGAACGCGTTGAGGGCCAAGCCCCCGCCCGCCAGCGGCAGCACCGATCCCTGCACGGGATCGAAGTACGCCTGCGTCCCCACGTTGACGTCCCCCGAGATCCGAAACCGAGCCCGCTGCAGCAGCCGCCCCTGGAGCAGGTAGCTCACCGTGGGCAGCGCAGGAATGCGGCCCGAGGCACCGCCAGCGTTGTTGTTGTTGCTCTCGGGCTCGACGATCTGTGCGGTGAGGAACACGCCCACGCCCAGCTCGTTGTCCAGCCGCGGTCGCAGCCGTCGTCGCCACGCCGAGTTGAGCGAGGCATAGGCCTGCGATCCGTTGGCCCCGAAGTCCGCATAGCCACCGGTCGCCGAGGTCGTCAGCGAGTCCACGCGCGACGCCGTCCACCCGTGCGACAGCGACAGATCACCGGAGGTCTGGTTGAGGGCCACCGACACGGGCAGCATCGTCACCGAGTCGACGGGAGGATCGGACAGCAAGCGCTGCATCGTGAACGACGGCGCAATCGTGACGGTGTGCAGAGGATGAACGTTGCCGTTGAACCCCAGCCCCCCCGAGGCCGATCCGGTGGTGATGATGGGGTTGCCGATGAGCGAGCTCTGCTGACCGTCGGTGCCCGCTCCATCCGCGGCTCCGCCCAGCTGCTGGGTCTGGAGGCTGTAGTCCTGCTCGCCCAGCCCTCCCGCCAGCGCTGCCTGCCAGTCCCACACCGGGGTGAGGTCGGCACGGTAGGCGCTCTGCAGCGACTGGAACACCAGGGGCCTGCGGACGTCGGTGTTGGCGTAGTACTCGCGTGAAATCCTCGAGTAGAACTGCGGCGAGTAGGTCAGCACCAGCTGCCGACCCCGCATCCGGCTCTGGTAGATGAACGTGGCGTCCGGCGCCACGGTCAACCGCAGCGCCGGCTCGCGGGTGCCACCTATCACCAGCGGCGCGGAGCCGCCACGCAGCTCCACCACCGCCCCGCCCGAGAAATCGATGTTGCGGGCCGTGGGATCGACCATCAGGACGAGCCCTGCGAGCAGCGGGCTGGCGAACAACGGCGCTCGGCCTTTCCGCTACTGCACGACGACGACGTCGCCGTCGCGGAGTTGGAAGTTGATGCTGGCCTCCACCCCTCCCACGAGGTCCTCGTAGCGGAAGCGGACCCGGGTGCGCTCGGGGTAGGTCCGCACCACGAAGATCTTGGTCGGGTGGGCGAACTCGGTCAGCCCGCCAGCTCGCGCCAGCGTGGTCAGCAGACCCTCACCTTGGGTCACCTCGAACTGTCCGGGAGCCCGCACCTCGCCGACCACCGCCACGACCGGGGTTCGGGGGTCGACGACGGTCACCCTGGCGTTGGGGTCGCGGACGATGCCGTTGAGCCGACTGCTCAGCTGCTGCGCGGCCTGGGCTGGGGTGAGCCCCTCGACGCGTATCGGGCCGACGAAGGGCACCAAGATGCTGCCGTCGGCGGTGACCTCCAGGTCTCCCGACTCGGCCAGCTCGGTCTCCATGCCCGCGACGGTCAGGCGAACGACGTCACCGGTACGCAAGGGGGTGCTCTCCACCGGGATTTCCGATGGTGGCAACTCGTTGGCCCACACGAAGGGGTGCTTGGCGGGGCAGGCAAGGCTGCCGGTCGCCAGCAACGCGGCCATGATGGCGTGCTTCAGGGTCATGCTCCGCTTCCTCGTCGGTAGATCATCGTGCCCCGCGAATGTCCTTGCAAGGGGCTGCGGCTCAATCGCTCAGCCATCGCGCGGCAGGCCCAGGCTGTGGCGTACGAAGTCCGTCAGCAGCTGAGGCGGATCATCGTCGGGGAGTCGCTGAACCGCCCTTCGCACCCGCCACAGGGCGTGCGAGCCGATCCAGGCCGCATTGGCCATCCACAGGCCCCGCCGTCCCAGCGCCTTGAGGAAGTAGTAGCGACGGGAGTCGAGCCAGAAGCCGGGCACGCGCTTCTTCTTGTTGGTGATCCCGGTGGCGGCCCCCTCGTCGTGCTCCACGACCGCCTCGTGGAGGTAGACGATCTTCCAGCCGGCCTCGCGACAGCGGCGACACAGGTCGGTCTCCTCGAAGTAGAGGAAGAAGTTCTCGTCGAACAGGCCCACCGCCTCGAAGACCTCGCGTCGGAAGAACACGCTGGCGCCCGAGACCCAGTCGACCTCGGCGGTCTGCGTCGGCGTGTTGGCCCATACCGAGTGCTTGCGCAGCAGCCGGGTCACCGGGCCAAAGCGCAGGCCCCCCTCGAGCTCGGAGAGCACCGATGGAAACGTGAACGCGGAGGCATGCACACCGCTGCCCGGGTCGAGGATCTGCGTGCCGACCACGCCGACATCCGAGCGTTGCTCCAAGAACTCGAGCGCAGTGCGCAGTGCCCCCGGCCGCACCCGTGCATCGGGGTTGTGCAGATAGAACAAGTCGGGCGGCTCCGCTGTGGCCAGCGCGCGCCGGATGGCCA
>JAHZJA010001100.1 GCA_022601155.1 Deltaproteobacteria bacterium
AGCACGTGCTCGCGCTGTTCATCGACGAGCTTCGCACCGCCGCGGCGCGCCGCGACGAGGCGATGAAGGCGATGACCGAGGCCAGGGCCGCACTCGAGGAAAAGCTCGACACGATCCGCCGCCAGCAGATCGCCATCCGCGATCTCTCCGCCCCGATCATCGATCTGTGGGACGGCATCCTGACCTTGCCCATCGTCGGTACCGTGGACTCGCAGCGGGCGGTCGACGTAACCGAGAAGTTGCTCCAGCGCATCGCCGACACCAACGCAGCGTGCGTGATCATCGACCTGACCGGCGTCGACGTGGTCGACACGATGACGGCCGATCACTTGATCAAGCTGGTCAAGGCGGCACGGCTGTTGGGTACCTATTGCGTCGTCACGGGTATCGGGCCCGAGATTGCGCGCACGTTGGTCGACCTCGGGGTGGAGCTCAACGAGCTGGTCACCCTCAAGCGGCTGCGCGAGGGCTTGCAGGCCTGTCTCATCCACTTGCGTGGACGCAAGCGCGGCGCAGCCAAGTAGGCCCCTGCTTCCTTCGTCGCCCCACACCTGCCGGGCGAAACGTCGTCCTCGGGCTCGCCGCCTGCGCAACGGGGGGCGGCGCTGGCGGGCTGCACGGCGGCACAGACCGCGTGAAGGGCTCCTGCGCGGGGCCGGGAGGATTTGTGGCCGTTGAGGTTTGGACCCGCCGTGTCCTGCCAGTACAGTGAACCTCGGTGCTCGTTCGTTCTCGTTGGGTTGGAAGTGCAGTTGCGCTGTGGGTGGTCGCCGGTACCGGTTGCGTAGACCGTGTCATCAACGATTTCCCCAAGGCTGACGGCGACGGCGATGGAGGACGCGTCGACACCGACACCGACGGCATCGGCGACACCGAGCAGGTGGACGACAGCAGCGGGACCACCGATGGCGTGCCTCCGGGGATGGAGTGCGCCATGCCCGAAGACTGTGCCGATACGCAGACCTGCTTCGAGGGCGTGTGCGTGGGTACGGGGACGCTGCGGATCTCTCTGTCCTGGACCGCGGTCACCGACCTCGACCTCCACGTGTTCGTGCCCAACGGCGAGTCGATCAACTTCGAGAACTCGCTCACGCCTTACGGGGAGCTCGACGTCGACGATTGCGTTGGAGGCGATTGCGTCAACAACGGGGGGACCCACGTCGAGAACGTGTTCCTCGAGGCCTCGGCCCCCCGGGGAAACTACGGCATTCAGGTGATCAACTACGATGGTCGCCGGGCGGCCGACTTCTCGATCGAGGTGGCAGGGGCGGTAGACGCGGGTTTTTCGGGCAGCCTCCCCGCCAACTCCTTCGCCGAGAGCCAGGTCTACAACATCACCTGGTAGCCGGCCTGGGGCGCTGTGGCAGGCGGACCCGCGACGGTCCAATCGCACACCGGTAGCGCCGCGCCGGCAAGTGTGCAGTGCTCGTGGCGCCACCGAGCCAATCGCGCGGCGCCGGCGTCAGCTTGAACCGCAGAGGCAAACAAGGCACTTTACCCGGCATACGTGGGCGCAGGGGGCAAGACGCGGTCGCCCGATGAGTTCCCGTCGGAGGAGACTCGCGAGGTGTTGCGCGCCCCCAGCTTGGGGACGCTCGAAGACGTGGTCGACACCGGTCAGGGGCCGGAGGACGAGCCCGACCCCGAGACGTTGGGTCGCTACCAGATCGTGGGCCGCCTGGGTCAAGGCGCGATGGGGGTGGTGTACGAGGCCATCGATCCGCGCTCCAAGACGCCGCTGGCGATCAAGTCCGTCAGTCGGCTGAGCCCGGAGGCGCTGTATCGCTTCAAGCAGGAGTTTCGGGCCCTGGTGCGGTTCGAACATCCCAATGTCGTGTCGCTGTACGAGCTGCACCTGTCGGGGGGTCGGCTGTTCTTCACCATGGAGCTGGTCCAGGGCTCCGACTTCGTGACGGCACTGTGCGGTCCTCGGCTCGGACCCAACAACCCGCGCCGACGCCCGTGCCGCGACTACGGCCTGCTTCGCGATGCGCTGCGGCAGCTGGCGACCGGCGTGCACGCGATCCATCGCGAGGGAATTCTTCATCGTGACATCAAGCCGTCCAACGTGCTCATCACTCCGGAGGGCCGGGTGGTGCTGCTGGACTTTGGCCTGGTGCGTCAGCACGACGTCGATGTCGATCTCGGGGTGACCGACGACGGGGCCGTCCTGGGCACGCCGCTGTACATGTCGCCCGAGCAGGCCATGGGCGATCGCCTCGGCCCGCCGAGCGATTGGTACGGCGTGGGGGAGATGCTCTACCAGGCGCTGACCGGACAGACCCCGTTCCAGGGCAAGGGCATGCTGGCGTTGCTGGCGGCCAAGCAAGACGACCGGCCGCCAGCGCCCTCCAGTGTCGTCGCCGGACTTCCTCCCGCGCTCGAGTCGCTGTGCGTGGATCTCCTCGAGCGCGAGCCCGCCGCGCGACCCACGGGCGAGCAGGTGCTGGCGCGCATCGACACCGCCGAGATCGGTGATGGCTCGAGTGACGGCATCGTCGTTCCGCGCACCGCCTCGGTCTCCAACGCGTCGCCGTTCTTGGGGCGCGACGCCGAGGTTCAGGCGCTCCACGAAGCGGCGATCACCACCTCGCGTGGCCGCCCGGTGGTGGTGCTGGTGGACGGCATGTCGGGGATGGGCAAGACGGCGCTGGTGGAGCGGTTCATCGCCGAGACCTCTGCCGATCCGCGCACCGTGGTGCTGTCGGGCAAGTGCTCCGAGCGCGAGTCCATCCCGTACAAGGCGCTCGACTCGGTGATGGACACGCTGTGCGTGCACCTGCGCGGGCTCGGCAACGCGGCCGAGGTGATGGGGCTTCTACCCCGTGACCCGCGTGCCGTGGCGAGGCTGTTTCCCGTGCTGCTGTCGGTGCCATCGGTGGCCGAGTCGCCCGAGCGCGACGACACGGGGCTCGACCCGGCCCAGGCGCGGCGGCGGGCCTTCGCGGCGCTGCGCGAGCTTTGGGGGCGCATCGCCGACCGCCATCGGCTCATCATTCACATCGACGACCTGCAGTGGACCGACCTCGACAGCGCGGTGCTGCTCGATGCGATCTTGCGCGATGCAGACGCGCCTCCATTGTTGCTCGTGGGGACGTACCGCACCGGATCCGACCGCGACGCGGGCCCGCTGGCGCGGCTGGTCCAAGAGCTCGGCGAAGACGACCGCGTGTCACTGTCGCGGATCCACGTGGGTCCGATGTCGCGCACCGAGGCGGCCAACCTTGCGCTGTGCATGCTGGGCGATCGCAGCAAGAAACACCGCAGCCTGGCGGAGGAGGTCGCGCGCGAGGCCGAGGGCAGTCCGTTCTTCGTGGGCGAGCTGGTCCGTTACGCGCGCCGTGTGGCCCAGGAGGCGGAGATTCCGGTCACCGACTCCGGCTCGTCGGTCAGCCTCGACAGCGTCATTCGACACCGCCTCGCCGCGCTGTCCCAGCCAGCTCGACGCTTACTGGAGGTGATCGCGGCGGCGGGCGGCCGGGTGAGTCAGGGCATCGCGCTGCGGGTTGCAGCCGGGGATGACTCCAGCCGCGAGCTGCTGTCGCGGCTGCGCGCCGAGTCGCTGGTGCGACTGCAAGGCCCGCGCGACCAAGATCCGGTCGAGATCTATCACGACCGTATTCGCGAGACGGCGCTGCGCAGCATCGAGAGCGGGCAGCTGGCCGAGATCCACCTCGCCCTCGGACGTGCTCTCGAGGCCTCGGGCGATGCCGACGCCGTCGCGCTGTCGCACCACTTTCGGCAGGCGGGTGAGGACCAACGCGCGACGCGACACACCCTCGACGCGGCGTCGCAGGCCGAGGAAGCACTGGCGTTCGATCGGGCGGCTGAGCTCTACCGGGCTGCGTTGGAGCTGCAGGCGGTGCCGGCCGAAGACGTGCCGGGGCTGCAGGCACGGCTGGCCGATGCCTTGGCCAACGCGGGGCGTCTGTACGACGCGGCCAAGGCCTACCTCCGCGCCAGCAACGACGGCCAAGACCGCGAGAAGCTGGAGTGGACGCGGCGGGCAGCCGAGCACCTGCTGTCCAGCGGGCACAGCGAAGAGGGCCGGGTGGTCCTGCAGACCGTGCTCGACGCGGTGGGGATGAGC
>JAHZJA010001101.1 GCA_022601155.1 Deltaproteobacteria bacterium
TGAGCAGACCGTTCTCGGCGAGCAAGGGCCTATCGATCAGGAGCGCTTCGAGGTACCACAGGTCATTGGGATACTTGTGGTTGGTGTCCATGTAGACCGCCGAGAGCCCCTCGGGGAACATCGCCCGAACGCCCTCGATGTGGTGCTCGAAGATGTCTTCGATCCACGTGACCCGCCCCGGAATCGGCACGAAGTTCCGAATCTCCTCGTAGACGGCCGTGCGATCGGCCATTGGTTCGAAGGCAACGATCTTGCTGGCGGGAAAGTGCTCCAGCACGCTCAGCACGGTCGTCCCACAGCAGGCCCCAAATTCGAGATACGAGGTCGGTCCATCCGGTCCCAGCTTGCGCAGCTCGGGGATGCAAAACGCCCGGAAGGCCCGAATCGAGGTGATCGAGTGCGCGAGCACGCCCGCGCGGCGTCCGTGGGCGATCTTGTGGCCACCGGTCGCCGCGAAGTTGTCACCACGTTGCCACCGCCAGCGCCTCGCGTTGTCCGGGCTGGAGCGCTTCCACTGCGCCAACCCCAGCTCCACCTTCGACGGATCATCGAGCAGAGATCGAGTCAGCCGCACGAGTCCAGCCGCCGTACCTGCGAGCGAGTCCAGTCGAGTCACCTCTCGGATCCCCGAATACCAATCGAGCATGGGTTCAACCTCCGCTTTCACGGGGTAGTCTCCAAAACCTCCTCTTGGTTGCATCCATACTCGACTTGTTCGCAATGTGCTCCCAGCTCGACCGCGAGCATGAGTACTGCACCCACCCCATAGTCGAGGTCGCGCCGACGCGGGACCGCTGCATAGCCACTGCGTCCCACCGGAACGGTCGGCCCGGAGACCCCCGGCAACGACAACCCCGACCGCGTGGGCCGCAACCGTGCCACCAGTCCATCCATGGCCTTCGCTGCGGCCAAGCGCGCGGGGGAAGGCAACAGCCCCAAGCGTGCGCCCTTGGCCAGCGCATAGCCGACCAGCGCGGTACCCGAGGCCTCGGAGTACGTTCGTTCGTCACCAATGACGGTCGGCCACCAACCATTGGAGCGCTGGCGCGACATCAGAGCCGAGCACAAGCGCCGAAAGATCACCCGGTTGGCGGCGGAGGTCTCGTGCGGGTGCTCGAGCATGTCGACCAAGGCGGCCGCAACCCAGCCGTTGCCACGCAGCCAGAACACGGGCTCGGTGGGCCGGGTGGTCCCGCGCTCGTGGAGATAGGCGTGACGAAACAGCCCGGTGCTCGGATCTTGAAGCACCCGCGCAAAGATGCTGGGCTGTGCATGGCCAAAGTCGGTCAGCGCCGGCTCATCGAGGACGCGACCGAGCACCGCCGCGGGCAGGGCGTACATCATCAACGAGTCGATCCAGATCGACGCAGGGTAGAGCGCAGCGAGGGTCGTGCGCACGCCGAGGTGGTCGAGCGCCCCCAGGGCGTTGCGGGGTTGTGCGTGCAGGAACTGGGCAATGGTCGCGGTGTACTGCGTGACCGCGGGCTCCCCGAGCAACGACCGGGCAGCAACCGCGGCCAGTGCCGGCGCACAGTGATCGGGCATGCGCACAGCACTGCGGTGGTGATGGCGAAAATAGTCAGCAATGAACGCCGCCCACGGCTCGGAATCCGCGGCCGACCACGCCGCGAGACGGGCCAAGCCGAGCATCCCGATGGCACCGTCCCAGCGCCACGGAACCTGCTCGGGCCGCGTGCGACGGGTCCATCGCTCCGCGAGACCACGCGCCACGGCCCACCGCGACATGGCTGGGCCAGGGCCGCGCTGCTGCAACGAGCCGCCGCCACCGGCACAGCTCAGCCCGCACAGCAGCCCGCCCGCAAACAGCCTCCGGCTGACTTGGTCGACCACCCGTTCAAAGAGGTAGTCCCGGCGAGGCTGCGACGGATCCACGTCATCGACGGCCGCGGGCCCCAACGACGACCGCGCCAAGTACGCAGCGTGCGAGGGCTGTACCCTTCGCAAGATGTCGACGCGGCCTCATGCCCTGCTCCTTGGATTGCTCGTGCTCGTACCCCCCATCGGCTGCGAGCCTTCGGCCCAAAAGACCACGGTGCCCGCCTCGGCCAACGCCACCGTCATCTCCCTCCGCGACATCGACTGCCAAAGCTGCGGCGACCGGATCATCGCAGCGCTGAAGAAGGACCCGGGGGTCTATGACGCGTCGTTCGATCGCGTCGCGGCCGAGGTCGCGGTGCAGTACGACGCGACCCAGACCGATCCCAAGGCGTTCATCACCATCATCGAGGGCGAGGGCTACACCGGCATCGAGGGGGCCGGCCAGGGCGCCTACCTCGACGAGATCGAGTTCGCGCCGCAGCTCGACGTGGTCAAGATCTCCAAGAGCGGCGAAGCGGTGACGCTCGACGACCACATCCAGCCTAGCAAGGTCACGGTGTTCGACTTCTACGCGCAGTGGTGCAAGCCCTGCCGTCAGGTCGACATCCACATGAAGCAGGTGCTGGCCACCCACGGCGACGTCGCCCTGCGCAAGCTCGACGTCGTGGACTGGGACAGCGAGGTCGCCAAGCAGTACCTCCACGACGTGCCCGACCTGCCCTACGTGATCGTCTACGGCAAGAACGGCAAGCGCGTCGCGAAGATCTCCGGCCTCGCGCTGGATGAGCTGGACGCCGCCATCGCCAAGGGCCGGGGCACGTGAGGTTCAAGCGATCGATCATCGCGATGGGGGTGGCAGCGGGGATCTACGCCGCGGGTCCGCCCACCGCCCTCGCCGAGCCGTGAGCAGGGTGAAGCAACCCCAACCTCCCGGGCGGAGGTACGACTGCACTCCAACGACCCATGGACAAGGGCCGCGTCCGCGTGGGCCTGACGATGGTCGGTTCGTTCATCCGGGCGTCACACGGGGTCGAGCCCGATCAGCTCGAGCCCGGGGTCGACCTCCAGGACCAGCCCGCCGAGCATGCGCTCGACATCGGGGTGCTGCAGTGGAATCTGGACGCCCAGCTGGGGGTTCATCGGCGGTTCGCGGTGGAGTTGTTGCTCCCGATTCGCGCCACGATCATCAACGCGACCTTCCGTGACCGCAGCGGCAACGTCCGCGACGATTTCAGCAGCATTCATCACCGCGATGAGACCATCTCGGGGCTCGGAGACATCGTTGTCGGCGGGCGCATCGGGCTGGTGCTCCCCGACGACGTACCGCGATGGACGCTGGCTCTGCGCACGGGCGCATCGCTCCCCACGGGCAACACCGAGCCCGATCCGTTCGTGCTGGGGGAGCGCGGCGAGACCCACCAGCACATGTTCTTCGGCTCGGGCACGGTCGACCCGGTGTTCGGCCTCGACACGAACATCGCCTTCGATCGCTGGTCGCTCGTGGGCTGGGCGGTGACCCGTACCCCGCTGTACTCCAACCAATACGGCTACCGACGGGGCCACGCCTTCATCGGTGGCGTCGGAGCTCAATCGGGCTTTGGACTCGAGCGCTGGTCGTTTTTGATCCAACCCGAATGGTTCTTCGAGACTCCGGCACGATGGCGAGATACCGCCGCGCGCAACAGCGGCCGCCTCAGCTTGCTCGCGACCGGGGGGATCGTGTTCATGCCCGCGCCGGGCTGGCAGGTGCAGCTGCTCGCCAAGATCCCCTACTTCACCCGCGCCCAGGGCGGCCAGCTGCGGTGGCCGTTCGTCGCGATGCTCGGGTTCAACTACACGTTCGACCTCGCCCCGCCCGACGCGGAGTGAGGCCGGACCCGGCCGCCGCTGCGGGCGGCACGATGGTCTGCGAGAGCGAGCCTAGTCTTCGCCAAACACGGCACTGGCCGCCGCGGCCCCGGCTCCCGTGGCGACCGCCTGACCCTGCTCCCGGAGGGCCTCTTCCAACGCCGTGAGCAGCAGCATCACGTTGCGGCGCGAGCACGACGCGCCCATCAGGCCGATACGCCAGATCTTGCCCGCCAGCGGCCCCAGGCCGCCCGCGATCTCCACCCCGTACTCCGACATCAGATGGGCGCGCACGCGGGCCTCGTCGACACCGTCTGGCACGCGGGCTGCGGTGAGCGTAGGCAGCCGATACGCAGGCTCCACCGACAGCGGCACGCCGAGCGCCTCGAGCCCCGCCCACAGCGCGCGCGCCGTGTGGGCCGTACGATCGACCCGCGCCGCCAGTCCCTCTTCGGCGATGATGTTGAGCGCCTCGTGCATCGCATAGACGAGATTGATGGAGCCCGTGTGGTGATACTTGTGCGGCGTGGACCAGACGGTGAGGTTGCCGAGCAGGTCGAGGTACCAGCTGGCGCACGGCGTCTTGCGCTGCCGGACCACCTCCATCGCGCGCGGGCTGAACGTGATGGGAGACAGCCCTGGAGGCGCGCTGATGCACTTTTGCGCGCCCGTGTAGGCCACGTCGACACCCCACCCCGCGGTGTCGAACTCCGTGCCACCCAAGGAGGCGACCGTGTCGACCACCATCAATGCACCATGCGCATGGGCGGCCTCGGCCAGCTCGGGGATCGGCTGGCACACGCCCGTGGAGGTCTCGCCGTGTGGAACGCAGACCACCTTGGCCGTACCGAGCGACGCGAGCTTGGCCTTGACCGCAGCGGGCGAGGTGGGCTCGCCCCACGGCGCCTCGACCACGTGCACCTGGGCCCCCGCCCGCTCGGCGACCTGGCGCAGACGATCGCCAAAGTAGCCGTGCACGCCAGCCACGACCGTGTCGCCGACCTCGAGCACGTTGTACAGCGCCGCTTCCATCGCAGCCGTGCCCGCACCGGTCACCGCCAGCGTCTCGGCGTAGTCGGCTCGGAACAGATCGCGCAGCTGCTGCTGGAGCGTCTCGAGCAGCGCGGTGTAGCTGGCGTCGAGGTAGCCCACGGTCGGCCGAGCCAGCGCCGAGAGCACGCGAGCCGGCACGTCGCTGGGGCCCGGCCCCAGCAGCACCCGCGAAGGAGGATCGAAAACGAACGGCGCGGCAGGCTTGGGCTGGGTCATCGGCGCGCCGATCATTTCGACGCCGCCGCCAGGGTGTCAAGCCGCACGGCGCCGCCGTACGACGGCCAGCACCCATAGCCCGAACGCGAGCCCACCGGTCCGGCCCGGTCCGGGGCTGTGACAGCCACACCCCGCGGGCGCGTCGTCGCAGCATGCGGGATCTCCCTCCGAATCGGTCTCGCCTCCGGAGCCACCCCCGGTCGAGGTGCCGCCGTCAGCTCCGTCGGCGCCCGCGTCCTGGCCCCCGCCCTCGGCCGAGCCATCGTCGCCCCCCGTCGTGTCTTCGGAGGCGGGCTCGGGTACGTCGAACTCCATCGTCTCGGGCTCGAAGGTCAGCGTGTCGTCGGTGGGCGGCAGCGCAATGGGAATGTCGATCCCCACGATCTCGAACTCCTGCAGCAGAATCGACATCACCAGGTGCGGCCGCACGATCAGCACGGGGGCGGCCTGCAGCGAGGCGACCATCACCCCGTCCACCGAGAATGGATCGACACCAGGGTCGGGCGACAGCGGGGCGGCCATGCCCCACGCGTCCACGTCCGTCATCCCGTCGGCCGCACTCGCCTCGATGCGTACGCCCGCCAGCTGTGCGCTCAGCTCGGCGGAGACGTCGATGTCGAGATTGCCCGAAGCCACCACGATGTTGGGGACGATCGGTACCGAGGCCACGGTGACGCCGTCGGTCTGGTCCTCGATCTCGACGGGAGCCTGGGGATGCCCGGGCAGCAGGTAGGGCGTGAACGGTGCCTCCGCCGTGATCGCGTAGTCCCATGGGCCCAAGATGTCCGACTCCCACTGGATCCCGGCCACATCGAAGCGCACGCTGGCCTGCAGCTCGAGGCCCACGTCTAGCCTGAACGACCCCCCGTCCGGGTCCCCCTCGAAGCCGAGCGTCTGGGCATCCCAGTCGTAGATCCCGTCCCCGGACATCTCCACCACGATCGAGTCGGCCGCATGGGCGTAGATCCGAAGCTGTACGGGGGCATTGGCGGGGAACCATCCCGAGTCGAAGTCGACGTCCTGCAGCCCCACCAGATCTTCGGCGTACGCGGGCTCGAAGCGGTCGACCGCTGCCCCGGCCACGCCACCGCCATGAGCCAGCCACGCCAACGAAACGATGAGCCCCGGCGTCACCATGGGCCGACGGTACACCAAGACCGCACCTCACGACCGCTCCCGCCGGGCCTGCGCCCCAACGCCCGGTTCGTCCGACGACGCGGTATCCTCGACGACCCCGCATGGTCGACCTCCAGGCTCACGTACTCGAGCTCGTCGCGCCGCTGCGACCCGGAGACACCGCGATCGACGGCTGGACGCTGGTGGGGGCCTCGACGGAGCTCGGCCTTCGGCTGAGCCTGGCGTCCGCGGCCGCCCCCGACCGCCCGGGGCTGCACGTGGAGCTGGCGCCCGCCGACGCACCCGGACCGTTCGCGGTGGCCACGGCGCGGTTCCACCTGTCGTACCGCAGCCCGGCCACGAGCCCCGTGCCCACGAAGGAAGGCCTGCGCGTCTGCGAAGCGATCGCCCGGCGGGTCCGCGCCAACGAGGCACGGGTGCTCGACGCGCTGGCCGAAGCGACGCCGATGCTCGGCGACGGCCCGCGCATTCGTGAAGTGACCATCACCCACTTGCTCGAGCCCGCTGGCGACGCGACGACTCCGTTCGACACGCTCAGTCCCTACGTCGGCTGCCTGGTGGGCTGCCGATTTTGCTACGCGCAGTCGCGACTCGACCCGCTGCGCCGACTGCTGCGCCTGCCGGTCGCTCCGTGGGGGTCGTACGTCGACGTGCGGACCAACGCGGCCGAGGTCTTGCGAGCAGAGCTGCGGGGGCGGCCTCCCCGACCGATCAAGCTGTGCCCGGTGGTCAGCGATCCCTACCAAGCCGTGGAGCAACGCTATCGAATCACGCGCGCATGCCTCGACGTGCTGGCCGAGGCGACGCCGAGCCCTCCCGTGCTCGTGCTGACGCGAATGGCCGCGATCGCCGACGACCTGCCCCGGATCGCCGCGCTGCCACGAGCGCACGTGGGAGTCTCGCTGCCCACGGTCGACGACGAGACCCGCCGCCACTTCGAGCCCCGGGCGGCCAGCGTCTCCGACCGCCTCGCCGTGCTGGCGCGTAGCCGGGCGGCGGGCATCGCCACCCTCGCCGTCGTGCAGCCACTGCTTCCGGGGCCCCACGATGCGCTGGTCGACGCCCTGGTTGCCCATGCCGACTCGGTGAGCATCGATGTGCTTCGCGGAGAAGAGGGGGCGGGGGCTCTGTTCGACGATCCTCGATTCTCGGATGCGCGCCACGACGACTGGCAGCTCGATCGCGCTCGACGACTGGCCGAGGACCTGACCGCCCGCGGGGTCCCCGTGTGGCGCGGCGAGCTGCCCCCCACCCTGCGCGAGGCCAACGATGGGTGATGCGCCCGACATCGTGGTGATCGGCGGAGGTCCGGCCGGGAGCACCGCCGCGGCCATGGCCGCCAAGGCCGGCCTCGATGTCCTGCTGCTGGAGGCCGGCGCCCATCCTCGCGTGCACGTGGGGGAGAGCCTGCTGCCTGGCATCATTCCCATCCTCGAGGACATCGGCGCCCTGGATGCGATCGAGGCCGCTGGCTTTGGCCCCAAGACCGGCTCGACCCACCGCAACTGGGGCCGCACCCCGCACTGGGATCTATGGTTTCGCGACAGCGATGCCTTCGACCAGGCCTGGCTGGTGGAGCGCGATCGATTCGACGCGATCTTGTTCGAGGCGGCCACGCGCGCGGGAGCCCGGGCCCACCAACACGCGGCCGTCACCGCGCTGCACTGGACCGACGACCACCTGACGGGGCTCACGTGGCAGCCACGCGGACAGCCGCCCCGCACCGTGCACCCACGGCTGGTCATCGACGCCAGCGGGTCCCGAGCGCTGATCGCCGAAGCCCGCGACCTGCGGGAGCCGATCGAGGGATTTCAGCACGAGGCGCTGTGGGCCCACTGGGAACACACGGGGCGACTGCCCGAGCCCCGCCAGCACCAGGCCCTGTTCGCCGCCGAGCCCGACCACTGGCTGTGGATGTTCCCCATGCCCGACGGGCGCGCCTCGGTGGGCGTGGTTCGTCTCCACCAGCCCGAGCCCCATGGCACCTCGCGTGACTACGACGCTGCGGTGGCCGCCAGTCCGACGATGAGCGAGGTGCTCGGGCCCAACGCCAAGCGGGTGACCGCCGTTCGTCGCGAGCGTGACTGGAGCTACCGGGTGCGGCAGGTCGCGGGACCCGGGTGGATGGCGGTGGGCGATGCCGCGGGGTTCATCGATCCCGTGCTCTCCACGGGCGTCCACCTGGCGATGCACTCGGCCTGGCACGCCGCCACCACGGCCACCGCGTTGCTTCGCGATGACGACCCCGAGGCGCTGACCCACTACGCCAGCCACCACCGCGAGCTGTTCGAGGACCTGCTCCGGATGGTCCGCTTCTACTACCAGCAAAACGTCCATGTGGATGACTACTTCTGGGAGTCCAAGCGCATCCTCATGCGACGCGAGCTGACACCCCGTCCCGACAAGGCGTTCGTGATCCTCACCAGCGGCCTCGTGCAGAACCTCGCACTTCGAGCCCGAGACGCCGACGATGACGCCCGCCGTCGCGGTCGCAGCCTCGATGCCACCAGCCCATCGATCGACGACGGGGCCGATCCCGACCAGCTCGACTTCGTGTGCATTCACCTGCGCCATCACTCCGAGCGCGATGAACACAGCGCGCTGTACGTGCTCATCGAACCCCGCGACCCGGCCCGGCGGGCGCTGGCACGAACACCCAACTGGCAGGTCAACGCGATCGCACCGCGCCACGGCAGCGATCCGGTGTCCGTCCCCGCCCTGGGCCCCACCATCCGGGGGCTCACCGCCCTGGTCGAGCGCCTGGACACCGAGCCCAGTGAGCCGCTCGCCGCGTTCTGGCGGCGGACTCGCGTGACGCTGGTGGCCCAAGTACGAGCGCTGGCCCCCGCGTTCACCCTCGTGCGGGTCTTCGGCGAGTGACCGCAACCGCGGCCTTTTCGAGGCCACGGTGCTTGGGTATGTTTGTCGGCGTTGCCCAACCTCCCCACGATCTTTGCCCGGGCCGAGCGCGCGGCGGTGATAGCAATCTTGCGTGCCAAGCCGGACGTCTCGCTCTCCGACCTGCACCTGTTGTGCAAGCGCGGCCGCTTCGGAGGGATCCTCGAGACCCTCACGCTGCGCGAGTACTTCACCGGTACACCCGACGAGACCATCGACCCCATCACTGGAGCGCCCGACAAGCTGGCGCGTCGCCGCATCTACGACGACAAGGTGCTGACCGCGTTGAGCGACGCTGGCGCCCCGTTGTCGGCGGAAGAGGTGGCGACGACGATCGGCGGCCCCACGCAGCGCGCTCGCGATGCACTCCAGCGGCTCGCCCGCGACCGCCGGGCCCGCCGCACCTTGTCGGGTCGTGCCACCAAGTACGTGACGACCTGACCCTGCGCCCGGCTCCGAATCCGTTACGGAAGACTGTTCGCAGGGCGTGGTCGGCCTCACCCCATGTGAGAACGGATCGGATCGTGCCAGTGCGCGCCACGGTTTGCGTAGACGCCGCATAGCTCGGGACGATGCAATCGCCGAGGCCGCCGGGCCGGCTCTATAGCAGGATTAGGGCGCGAATACGCAATAGCGACCCAAATTCAACTGAGACACAAAAACGTGAACTAATCCCTGCCAAACCCTACCCAGATGCTATAGCAGGCGCTCGTGGGCACCGACCGTGGGCATTCACCCTCCCACGGACCACAATCCACAACGAGGACGACCCGATGGCGACCAGAACCGGGATCGACGTCGAAAAGCTACGCAAGCAGCTCATCTCCTTCGGTAAACGCAAAGGCCACATCACGCAGGACGAGCTCCAGGAGCTGCTCCCGCCCGATCTGGTCGACCCGAAGGACATGGCCTCCTGGGAGCAAATGCTCCGTGACGAGGGGGTAGAGCTACTGACGGCTTCCGAGGCGGCAAGGCGCGGCGCGCGAGTAAAGCCCGCAATGCGCAAGCCCTTGCCCGAGCGGCACGAGAACAAAGAAGACGCAGTCACCTCCAACGACCCCATCCGCATGTACTTGCGCAAGATGGGTTCGATCGCGTTGCTCACTCGCGAAGGCGAGATCGAGATTGCAAAGCGAATCGAGGCTGGCGAGCGCTCCGTGCTCAACCTGGTGCTCAACAGCCCCATTGCCCCCTGGTACGTGCAAGAGCTGCACGACCGGATCAAGCGCGGCCAGGTCCGCGTACGCGATGCATTGAAGATCGCATCGGGCAACGAGGAGGTCGATGGCCACGCCGACGATACGCCCGCCAATACTCAGGCGGCGCTCGAGAACATGCAAAAGCAGCTCGAGAAGATTCGGCGTCACCAGTCGGCCATCTCGAAGCTCAAGCCCAGCAACGACGACCAATCGGCCGACGCCGAGGCCAAGCGTATTCGGGCGTTCAAGCAGATCGACAGCCACCGCGAGAACATCGTGGAGGCCATCCGCGGCATGAACCTCGCGCGCAAGGCGATCGAGGGCATGGTCCGCGAGCTCACCGAGGTGATCGACCGCGTCCAACGTGCGGTCGGCGAGCTCCTCGCCTGTGAGCGTCGGGCCGGCATCGACCTCGAGCAGCTCCGCGACCGCTTCATGGGCGTGCGGCTCACCGAGGAAGAAGAGTTCCGCCTGTGCCGCCAATTGGGCCTTTATCCCTCCGAGCTTCACGAGCTCGCGGCGCGGATGAAGCTCGCCCACAAGCGCATTCGTCAGGTCGAGCAAGAGATGGAGATGGAGAGCGGCCTGCTGCTCGACCTCCACAACAAGCTCGATCGCGCGCGCGGTGAGGCCGAGGCAGCACGAGCAGAGCTGGTCGAGGCCAACCTCCGGCTCGTCGTCTCGATCGCCAAGAAGTACACCAACCGCGGCCTGCAGTTCCTCGACCTCATCCAGGAGGGGAACATCGGCCTGATGAAGGCGGTGGAGAAGTTCGAGTACCAGCGTGGGTACAAGTTCTCCACCTACGCCACGTGGTGGATTCGACAGGCCATCACCCGCGCCATCGCCGACCAGGCTCGCACCATCCGCGTGCCGGTCCACATGATCGAGAGCATCAACAAGCTCATCCGGGCCAACCGCGCCCTCGTCCAGGAGCTGGGCCGCGAGCCCACCCCGGAGGAGATCGCGGACAAGATGCAGGTCCCGCTGGAGAAGGTCCGCAAGATCCTCAAGATCGCCAAGGAGCCCCTGTCGCTCGAGACCCCGGTCGGCGACGACGGCGACTCCCACCTGGGCGACTTCATCGAGGACAAGAACGCCGAGAACCCCGCGTCCGCGGTCATCAACGGCAACCTCGCGGAGCAGACCCGGCGCGTGCTGGCCACGCTCACCCCGCGTGAAGAGAAGATCGTCCGCATGCGCTTCGGCATCGGCGAGGCCTCCGACCACACCCTCGAAGAGGTCGGTCAGGACTTCTGCGTCACGCGTGAGCGCATTCGACAGATCGAGGCCAAGGCGCTGGCCAAGCTGCGTCACCCCAGCCGCACCGCCCATCTCAAGGCGTTCGTAGAGAGCTGAGCGCGCCGCCATCGTGGCGCACGGTCGGGTCGGGATCCGCGAGGGTCTCGGCCCGCTGTCAATTCGGGGGTCGGCGTCACCCGTGCGAGTGGACCGACGTCATCGGGCACGGGCGCCAATGGGTCCGCCCGCGGCGCCGATTGGATGGGCACTGCCTCGTGACACCGCGTACCTGCGATTTGTATCGTCGAGGCCGTGCGCAGCTTCCAGCAACTCGAGCAAGGGTGGCAAGACGGTCCGGTCGCGCCGCGGCACCGCGGGGTCGTACGACTGGTCGTCGCCAGGCTGGGCGGCGGTGAGCACGACGTCCTCGACCGCGGCCAGCTCACCCCCGACGATGGCCTCGTGGGCGACCGCTGGAAGACCGGCCCCAACCCCAGCGTCGAGCGCCAGATCACCTTGATGGAGACACGCGTCGCCGAGCTGGTCGCGGACGGCCAACCGCTACACATGCCGGGCGACAACGTCTTGGTCGACCTCGACCTCGGGGCTCAGGCCGCGCCCACCGGCACCCGCATCCGCCTGGGCGAGGCGGTGCTCGAGGTGACCGACAAGCCCCACACGGGCTGCAAGAAATTCCAGGCCCGCTTCGGCGCCGACGCCATGCGCTGGGTCAATGCCAAGGAGTTTGCGGGCCGACGCTTGCGCGGAATCAACTGCCGCGTGGTGCAGCCCGGCACCGTGGCTGCTGGCGATCTGGCCGAGAATCTCGGACCCCGCCCCTCCGAAGGCTGACGGAGGCACCCGCTCGACGCGGTCCGCAATACCCGCGGCGCCGGTTCTACCCGGCGCACAGAACGTAGACCGGACATCGTTCCCGTCGCCTGCCGACCCGACGACGACGGCGTCGTGCGCTGGCTCTCGGGTCGTTGGATGGCTCCGTGCCACCGCGTCGCGCAACCGCTGTCGCCACCCGCCGTCTGGTTGCCGAACCCGCCAGTTTCGTCGGCGGTCCACCGGAGAAAACCAAATCATGGCCCGTCGTTCTGGATTGTTGCTCGCATCGCTCGCTCTGCTGACCGTCGTCCCCTCCTGCACGCAGATCTTTGGCGCGATCTCGGGCGCGACCAAGAAGGCGACGCGGATCAACATGGACAACTGGAACATCGAGTCCATGACCGTCGGCCTGCGCCAAGACGGAGAAATGCTGTGCCCGGGTGCGTCGGTGCAGATGGTGGTGACCGCCAACCTGGCCCACAAAAAGCGCGACAAGAAGAAGGTCGTCGAGACGCCCACCGCAGACGCCAAGCTGACGAACATGGGCTCGATGGACTTCGACATGTTCGAGTTTTCCAGCGAGCAGGGCGCGTTCGGTGAGCGTGGCTTCTACAAGGCCAACCCCGACGTGCTCGCCACCGCCGTCGACGGATTCAAGATCGACACCAAGTACCTCAAGGACCCGGAGAAGTTCTCCTTCAGCAACAGCTACAAGCCCACCTACGACTGCATCACCTTCGCTGGTGCCTCGGGCCCGTCCGGTAACTCCGGCATGATGGGCTCCTCGGGCAGCAGCGGAAGCTCCGGCAGCGGCGGCTCGTCCAGCGAGCCTGGAGGCAACGGTGGAGCCGGTGGAGCCGGCGGCGACGGTACCGACGGCGGACCCGGCGGCGTTGGCCCTTCGCTCACGGCCTATGCCACCCTGGTCAAGACGCCGCACTATGAGCACCTGGTGATGCTCAAGGTCACCGGTGACAGCTCCGATGTCGTGTTGTTCGACCCCGAGAAGTCGATCGTGCTCAGCGCGGCAGGTGGAGCGGGCGGCTCCGGCGGCTCCGGCGGCTCCGGTGGCCGCGGCGGCTCCGGCCACTCCGGCTATCCCGGCGGCAACGGTGGACCCGGCGGCGCCGGGGGTATGGGCGGCAACGGTGGCAACGGCGGACCCGGCGGTCAGCTCACCCTCGTCTACGATGACCGCTTCCCCGAGCTCGCCACCGTGATCAAGCTCGACGCCTCGGGCGGCCCCGCCGGCTTCTCCGGCTCGCAAGGCAACGGCGGAGATGGTGGCTCCTACGGCAGCGGCAGTGGAGAGGGCGCCTCCGACGGAGCCCGTGGAGCCGAGGGACCCGATGGTCAGTCCGGTCAATCCGGTCAGTCCGGTCCCGCCGGTTCCGCGCAAGCCCAGGCGGGCAACGTCGACGCCTACTTCGGCGACATGCCCGACGGCATCGAGCGACTCTAGGTACCGGCGAGCAACGCCAGGCGGGCGACGAATATCAAGGCCACGTGCTGACAACAGCCGTGGCCTCGCTCATGGCCGGAGCCAGGTGCCATCACCAATTCCCGGGTACGTGCTCGCGTCCACGAGCCCGGGAAATGGCGCGCCCAGTCCGGGCTAGAGCTTGCACCCCGGGAGGTACTTGGACGCCATGTTTGCCGCGGTACTCGCCTGCCATGCCGTCAAGGTCCCGAGCTGCTGGATGCGCTCGTCGTTGAGCTTGTGATTGTCCACCTGAGCGGGTGCATCGACCTGAGGCGCGAACTCTGCCACCTGGTCTCCAGTCGCGATCGGGTGCATATACGATGTTGCCCATGTGCTGATGGGGTCACGCTTGACGAGGAAGCTGTATGGGGTCAAGTAGCCCCTGTCGACCTCCGCGTGGAACGCAGCTTGGAATCCCGCGCCCACGCTCTGCGGACTGTTGTAGGCGAAGTTGTAGATCTTGAACTTGTTGGGGAGGAACCCCTCTTCACCCATGTACTCGCTCAGGTAGTAGCTGACCAGCTGCGACGCTGCACCACCCAGGCTGTGACCGACGGTGTGGATCACGGTCTTGCCGCCCACCATTCCGGCGCGGAGGTCGAGGTACTCTTGGAGGCGTCCCGCCTTGTTACTGGACTGGCTCTTCATGTAGTTGAAGGCACGCTTCTGAAAGCCGAGACCCACGCCCTTGCCGTTGGAGGAGGACAGCCAAGCGTTCTGCGCAGGGGTGCTGACAACGGCGCCCTGAACATCCCGTATCACGTCGCCAATGCCCCAGCCGACGTCGGTCCTGGTTCCGCAGAAATTGATGAGAACGTGATGAGTGCTTCCGACCACCGCCCGATAGCCGTCGACCACGTCGGTGCTCCAGTCGGCGTCGCGCTGAAATTTCACGTCTCCGATCGTGATTTCGTTTTGAGTCTGGTGGCAGTATGCCCAGTTGGCGACTTCCGCAAATTCGGCGGTTCGTTTGATGAACGCCTGGGAAGTATACGCAGTCACGGGTGAGCTCGCGGAGGCGACGATGGCGAGGGCTGCGAGCTTGATCGAGATCTTGACGAGAGTCTTCATGGTACTGCCTCCGCTACTGAGTGGGGAACGCGACGAGGTGCGTGATCTGGGGGCCGATGGCCTCGTGGGGCGGCGGGCAACGCAGGTCCCCGGCGGCCCTGCATTCACAGACATCGGGGGGACAAGAGCCGATCGCGTAGTCCGAGGCGAGCTGGACCGTCTTGTTGTCCGCAGCCAGCTGCGGGATGATGAGAGCGGGCTCGCTTTGTCCACGGCCCGCGAGCACGGCTCCCACACCCTGCTCCTCGAAGGTCACGCTCACGACTCCCGAGGTGACTGCGACGCGATCGCAGCCGAGGAGCTCCATTGTGCCCCCGTTGTTGAGAAGCGCGGTGGCGACGCGCGTCCCACAGTCGTCGCCTGCGCGCAGGGTTAGCTCTTGCTCGTCGTCGCTGGTCTGCTCCGGAGCGTCGCAACCTCCGAGGAGGGCGAGCACGCAGCACGAGAGGAGCGCGATGGATGGTCTATGCCGGCGTAGCATGGTCTGTGAATTCGAATCCTTCTATGTGACAGGATGCGTCTGCGGGGCACGCGAGGGAGCTGTCCCTCGAGACCGCGGACGGATGGCGGTTTCGCTTCGATCTTGTTGTTCGTTCGAGTGGGCTCGGGGCCGACGGAACCCTCGGTGGGGGACGGTCGCCCTGCGGCCAGGTACTCGTTCAGTCACCTCTCGTCACCGCAAGTATTCACGAGGGCCTCTAGCTGCCCGTTGTATGCGTCGGGGCTCGATCTTTGGCGACGAGCCGTGCCGCTCGCGCTTGGAGACCGCGGATCGTCGATACGAGGGCGGAGTTTGGGCGTGGACCCGAACCACGCTCATCGGAATGCGTTGCAGAGGCAGTGGCGAGCCCACTTCGAGCGCGTCGCAATGCCGACGGGCATCGCGGCGAGCCGCCGTCCTTCGCGCCAACAACGCGTACGGCCCGCGAGCAAGACCCACCACCGGGCGGCCCAGTGACGCGCGACGCCATCCTCCTCGGACCAGTGGTCCCTGAGTCCGTCCGCGTGCCTTCCACCCCTACCCGGACGGACGACGACGTCGGGGCCACGCGCTGACAGCAGCCGTAGCCCTTTCGCGTGGAGCTACGGGAACAGCCACTGGTCGATGAGCGCGCCGACGAACGAGTCGATATCGCCCAACGGAGCCCCGGGCCCGAACAGACTCGCCGGGATGTGCCCGGACATCAATCGCAGCGGCTGCACCGGCTGCCGCCGTGGGTCATCGATCCTATCGAGCGGGCCGAGGGTGAGTGCCTCGACTGCCACCGCGGGCGCGGCCGCGCGAAGTTGGAACGCAGCGTCCTCGGCCGGCTCGGCACACCCCGCGAACGAGGCCCAGGCCGAGCCACGCCGCCAGCGTGGCCCCGGTTGTCGAACGTGGGGCTCGGAACGAAGATCTGATCGTCATCGAGTCGCCGACACTGCGCCGGGGGCCACGGCGATGCGCTAGTGCGTCGATTTCATCCAAAGCCGCTGACAGTTGCCGGGCTTTTGCTCGACGCGGTGCAGGTGAAGCCGAGCGCCCTGCTCGATCTCGTCTTGCAGCGCTCGGATCGAGCCAGGGTTGTCCGAGTCGACGAACCGGTCGCCACCGTCGGAGGGACGTCGCCACCCCGGTCGCAAGGGGGCCGCCAGCTGCTGCTCGTCCACGTCGATGCGGTACGAGAACGTCTCCACGTGGGTGTGGGCGGGCGTGTAGGCCCCCAGCAGCTTCATCTGTCCCAGCGCGAGATGAAGGTTGATGCTGGTGCTGGCCCACTGGGTGGCGCCGTATTGCTTGCGGATCTTGGCCAGGCGCACGCCGTAGGCCTTGGTGATCGTTCCCAGCCCCGACAGCGGCTCGGTCTGCGCGACGTAGTTCGACGAGCTGAGGTTGTGCCCGAACCAGGCCCCATCCTCGGCACAACGAATCGCGACCCACATCGACAGCGGAACGAACACGTCGTTGTAGCTGGGGCCGATCACGTTGTAGGCGCGACGAAGCTCGTTGCCCAGCTCGCGGGCAGGACGACCGAACCCGAACACGATGCCAGGGAACTCGCCGCAGTCGAACAAGACCCAGCGGGGCATCAGCATCTCTTGTCCCCCAAACGAGAACGCATCGAGATGGTGCAGCCCGTCGATCACCTCGCGGCTGCGCAGGGTGGTGGGGTCGTACAGGCGCTGGGGATCGAGGCCGAGCCCGAACGGCTCGAGGTCGAGTGCCCCGTGGTTGGCCGGGTAGGTCACCAAGTACGGCTCGCAGGTCTCCAGGATCCGCTGGTACTTGGGGGCGAGATCGGCCGCGTTCAGCTCCACGATGCTCCTCCCATGAGCAGGAGCATCAGCGCCTTTTGAGCGTGCAGACGGTTCTCGGCCTCGTCGAAGACCACCGAGCGCGGACCATCCATCACCTCCGCCGAGACTTCGTCGCCGCGGTGGGCGGGCAGGCAGTGCATGAAGATGGTGTTCGGCTTGCCGCTGCTGGCCATGACCTGCTCGGTGATCGTGTAGCCGTCGAGGATCTTCATCAGGCGCTTGGCCTCTTCCTCCTCGCCCATGCTCACCCAGGTGTCGGTGTACACGACGTCCGCGCCCGTCATCGCCTCGGCCAGATCAGTGATCACCGCGCACCGAGTCCCTGCCTTGGACGCATCGGCGCGCGCGCGGTCGAGCACCGTGGCGTTGGGGCGCAGCGACTCGGGACAGGCGACGACCACGTCCATACCGGAGCGCGGACCGGCCAACATCAGCGAGTGCGCGACGTTGTTGCCCGCTCCCACATAGACGAGCTTCTTGCCCTCGGTCTTGCCCAGGTGCTCGCGAATGGTGAGCAGGTCGGCCAGCGCCTGACACGGGTGATACAGATCGGTCAGCGCGTTGACGACCGGGATCGAGCCGTGTTCGGCCAGTCCGTCGACCTGCTCCTGGCCGAAGGTCCGGATGACGATGCCGTGCACGAAGCGGGACAGCACCTTGGCCGTGTCCTCCACCGTCTCTCCGCGACCCATCTGCATGCCCGTGCCGCCCGAGGTCGACAGCACTAGCGGCTGCGCACCAACCTGATGCAGGCCCACCTCGAACGAGATGCGGGTTCGCGTCGACTGCTTGGCGAAGATCATCGCCACCGACTTGCCGGCCAGCGCCGAAGAATAGTTGCCGGGGTTGGCCTTCACGTCGGCCGCGAGGTCGACGACTCGGTTGGTTTCGGCGGGGGATAGATCCAGCAGGCTGCGCAGGTGTCTGGTCATCGCATCCAACGAAATACCGGAATCGGCAGCGCGATGGTGCAACCCCATGGCGTCGGAAAACGCACGCTCGGCGCAGCGCCACTGCACTGCACCGACGAGCGTCGGGCCACGACGCGCCCGAGAAACGATGATGCTAGGCCGAGGGCTCGCCGAAGCCCGCGGGCGGCCCCGGCTCCTCGACGGGATCGGCCGGAGCGGGCGCGGGCCGAGCTTCGGAAGACTCGGCCGTGGGCTCGGGCGCAGCCGGCTCAGCGGGGGCGTCGATCACCGCTGGGTCGGAGGGCGGAACCGGCTCCGGATCGACAACAGAGCCCGGGGTCGGTGGCTGCGCTGCGTCGAGCTCGGTCGACTCGGACTCGGGCGACGCGGGCTCGGGCTCCTCGTCGGCGAAGATCGAGGGCGTCTCGACCCCCGGCAGCTCGACCACGGGTGCCGACCCCTGGGGCTGTGCCTCCGCCCCGAGCGAGGGCTCGGCGTCGCCCGGCTCGCGGTCCTCGACCGGTGGCGTGGGCGTGTCGAAGTTGGGGGCGGGCAGGCTCGACGGTAGCGAATCGGTGCGGTCCGATTCCACGCGAGGCTTGGAGGTCGGCGTTCGTGCGTCCGTCGCGATCGCGGCCGGGACCGCCTTGGCCGCGGCGCTGGTCGGGGGAGCGGGTGGCGTGGTGCGGGGGCGCGTGTGCGCTCGGGGCTGCACCGCGGCGGGCCCAGGCTCGTTGGCGGCGACTGCAGGTATCGGCTCAGGTACGGGAACGCTCGACGGCACGGCCGTAACCGCGGGCTCGACAACGTCGGCCGACGCTGCCTCGACGGGCGGTACTGGCTCGGCCGCAGTACGAGCCACGGTGATCGCACCGGCCAAGGCCAGCGAGGACGCGACGATGGCGGCGACCAAGAACGCAGGGCCGCGCTTGGAGGTGGGCTCGGGAATGGAGGGCCGCTCGGCGGCCAGGTCCAGCTCGAGATCGAGGCCGGAGTTGAACACCGCGGATGAATCGGCACGAGGCGGGGAGACGGGCATCGGGGGTCGAGCTCCTGAGCCGTGGACAACGCTCCCCGTCGGGAGCTTGTTCCCCGTGGTAGCGCCGTACAGCTGGGTGTGCGTGACACCTACACCATGGACGAACGCCACGATGTCGCCAAGAAAACAGCACGTTCGAGAGCAGGGCGCGGGCGACGACCGCTCCCGCAGGACGTAAAAAGAAACGCGAGCGGCCCCGTGCCGACTCGCGTTCCATGGAGGCCCTGGTAGGGCGTTGCTGTAGCGACGGTGCGCGCCGCAACACGATCAGCCGCCGAGGGCTGCCGTGATCTCAGCCGCCGCGGAGACCGATCCCCCGAGGCTGGAGGCCGAGCCCTCGATCGCGGCAACGGCCGGGGCCAGCTGCTCGAGCGCACACCGGGCCCCGATGATCGCGGAGACGTCGGCCCCCGCCGAGAAGTCAGCAGCGACGTCGGTCACCGCCCCGGTCGCGGCGGCGGCCAGACTGGCGCCCGCGTCGAGCAGCAGGTCGCCCTGCGCCCGCGCGGCGAGGATGGCCGAGTAGTGCCCGCGGAAGCCGGTGATCCAGCCGCGGAACTCGGCCCGCGCCGCGATCGCGGCCTCGGTGTCTCCCTGGAACTCGGCGCTCCAGTTCCAGGTGATGGCGACCGAAGGGGGCGTGCATTGAACGCTGGCCGAGGCCTTGGCCTCGACGCTCGCTTCACACTCGGCGCTCACCGACGGGGGCTGAGCACTGCCTTCGCAGCCAGCCTCGCACTCCACCGATCCGCCAGCCTGCGCCTCGCAGCGAGCCTGCGCCCCGCCTTCACACTGACCGCTAGGCTCCACGTAGTCGCAGCTTCCCTCGCAGCTCCCGCCGCACTCCGCCGCCACCTCGAGCTCGCATGAGCCGGTGCACGTGCCCTCGCAGCGACCGTTGCAGGAGCCGTCTGCATTTTGCACCTCACACTCGGTCGAGCACCCACCGCGACACGTCCCAGCGCAGCTGACCCCCGCGTCGGCGTAACACGAGCCCGTACACATGCCATCGCACGCGACGCTGGGTGCCGTGACGGTGCAGTGGAGCTCGGCCTCGACGCCACAGTCCACCTCCACCCCGGCCTCGACCTCGCAGGAGCCCTCGCAGGCAAAGCTGACCTCACCGGGGTCGACGGAGGCGTCACACTCGGCGGCTGCCGCCGCCACGACCTCGACCGAAGCCTCGCAGCGGGCGGGCTCGGCCTGCACGGTCAGTCCTCCGGACACCGCGGCCGAAATTCTTCCCTCGATAGCGCCGCGAATATCGGCTGCGGCGGCTCCCGGCTCCAGGCCTACCGAGGCTCCGATGGCGTCGAGCTCGGCACGAATGGATCCATCGACTTCACCGACCTTGGCCTGTAAGTCGATGACCGCGCCGAAGAACGAGTCGATCGATGCGATGCCGGATACATGGGCATTGCCCTCGGCAATGCCTCCGGCCTCGCAGTTGATGTCGAGGCCACATTGTTCGGCGATACGCTCGACACCTCCGCCGGGAGCATTGTCGCAGCCCTGGAGAGCGCCGGCTCCCATGCCGGTCAACAGTGCCAAACCTACCGTGAAGGTGGTGAACCTAGAGAATACGGATCGCGTAGTGGGGGTCGCGTGGTGCTGCATGGTCGCTTGCCAACGTGGCATGGGTTTCGCGGAGCAAACCAGGCAACGGGTGTCGATCCACCGTGCACCTGTGCGACGTGGATCACAGTAGACAGCTGGCAAGCAGGAGCCTGGCGGGCCGGACTGCTCCGCAGTAGCGTGGACCCGCACGATGACGACGGTGCTCCAGCTCTCCGATCCGCATCTGCTCGCCGACCCCACCGCACGTCTACGCGGCGTGCCGACTGCGGAGACCCTCGCGAAAGTGCTCGCGCTCGCCGAGCAGCGGGCAGTGCAGATCGACGCCATCGTGCTCACCGGAGACCTCGCCCACGATGAGCAAGCGGCGACCTACGAGCGGCTTCATGAGGCAATGGGACCGCACGCCCCACGGTGCTGGCCCCTGCCCGGCAACCACGACGACAGGCATGGCCTGCGCTCCGCGTTCACCAACGTCCAGGGCAGCGGTGACGAGCGCGTGCAGTTTTGCGTGGACGTGGGACGTTGGCGACTCATCGGTCTCGACTCGCAGATCCCCGGCCAGAACCCCGGTCGCCTCGGGTCCGAGCAGCTGTCGTGGCTGGTCGACGCGCTGGCGCGGCGACCCGAGCGCCCCACCGTGTTGTTCGTGCACCACCCGCCCGTTCCCACCGGCCACACCTGGCTCGACGCGATGGGCTTGCTCGACGCGGATGCCCTGGCCGATGTGCTGCGGGACGCCCCGACCGTACGCGCCATCTGCCACGGCCACATCCACTGCGAGTTCGAAGGACGGCTGGCTGGGGTCCCGGTATGGGGTGCGCCCTCGACCGCCTTTCAGTTTCCGGCCCGCGCCGACCTGGGCGACTTCGATCTGCGCCCACCCGGCGCTCGCCTACTGCACCTCCATGACAACACCGTGCACACCGAAATCCTTCGGCTCCCCCGGCTGGAGTACGTCCCCGTGCCCCGCACGGCCTGATCGCGGGCCTCGGCGCCGACGGACGGTACGGTGAGGCCCACGTGATCCAGCTGGGAGAACTCGCCGCCCTCGGCGCTGCGCTGTGCTGGGCTCTGACCGCCCTGTTCTTCGCCCATGCGGGCGCGCGGGTCGGCTCACTGGTCGTCAATTTCCTCCGCCTGGTGATGGCGATCGCGATGCTCAGCGCACTGGGCTGGGCGCTGCGTGGCCTGCCGTGGCCCACCGACGCCACCCCGCACGCGTGGCTGTGGCTGAGCATCTCGGGGCTGGTGGGCTTCACCTTCGGTGACCTGTGCTTGTTTCGCGCGTTGGTGATGATCGGCCCGCGCCTGGGCTCGCTGCTGATGTCGTTCGCGCCACCGTTCGCCGCGATCATCGGCTGGCTCGTCCTCGGCGAGACGCTGCGGCTCGATCAGTGGTTCGGTATGGCCCTGACGATGGGGGGCGTGGCGTGGGCGCTGTCGGACCGAACACCGCGCGGCAATGGAGCCCCGCTCGACCGCCGAACCCTGATCATCGGCGTGGCCCTGGGCATCGGCGGTGCGCTGGGCCAAGCGGGGGGGCTGGTGTTGTCCAAGTTCGGCATGGCCGACTACGACCCGTTCGCCGCCACCCAGGTGCGGGTGCTGGCGGGCAGCGTGGGCTTTGCCGTGATCTTCACGGTGACCCGCCGCTGGTCGAGAGTGCGCGCCGCAATACGCCAACGCGGGGCCATGCTCACGACGAGCGCCGGGGCGGTCTTCGGGCCCTTTTTGGGGGTCTCGCTGTCCCTCGTCGCCGTGCAGAACACCAGCGCAGGTGTCGCCGCCAGCCTCATGGCCATCTCACCGGTCCTCGTGATCCCCATCGTCGTGCTCTGGCAACGCGAGCGCGTGGGCCTGGGCGGGGTCCTGGGTACGGTTTTGGCGGTTATGGGCGTCATCGTGTTGGTTCGCTGAAGAATTCGGACCCGGCCCTAGATCGACGGCCGGATCGGCCCGTTGACACCCGCAGCCCACGAGGTCACGGACCCGGGCCCGCCGCCCCGCGCTCGACGCAGGGGCAGGCGAGCCGGACCGCCCCGCGGAACACGCTGGGGGTGCATCCCAACCCCCCTTCTCGACCCACCGTACGACCACCACGGAGCACGACCATGTACCGCACCAAGCTCGCCACGTTCCTTCCCGCCACCGCCCTTTGCCTGTGCGCCCTGACCGGATGCGACAGCAAGGACGACGCCGCCAAGACCGACTCCGCCGCGCGATCGGGCGCCACGCCGAGTGCCGCCAATGAGAGCCCGACCCCCGTGGCACAGCCCGACGATGAAAGCCGAGCCGACGGCACCGAGGCCAAGCCCGCCGACGGCGACAAGGCCGACGCCGTCGCGATGGTCGAGCCCAAGCTCGCCGAGGAGAGTCCGGCCGCCCCTCCCCCGCCGGAACAGGCCCAGCTCGGGTCGCCGCTCAAGGGCCAGGGTCGCGCAGGCGGTATGCCCCAGGGCATCGCCGCCAAGCGAGGCAAGTCCCAGTCGAGCCGCGGCCGTCGCCCCCAGTGGGCCCCCGGCACCATGCCCGCCCCCACCGACACCACCGCCGAGGCCTACGACCACATCGCGGAGAACGCCTTCATCGCGGTCGCCGACGATGCACGCTCCACCTTCTCCATCGACGTCGACACCGCGTCGTACAGCAACATGCGTCGGTTCCTCAACGACGGCTCCATGCCTCCGGTCGACGCGGTCCGGGTGGAGGAGCTCATCAACTACTTCTCCTACGACTACCGCAGCCCGACCGGCTCGGCCCCGTTCTCCATGACGGCCGAGGTAGGGGACTGCCCCTGGAACGAGACCCATCGCCTCGTGCACGTGGGCCTGCAGGGCAAGATCATCGACCAGACCGACGTCCCGGCTCGCAACTTGGTGTTCCTGTTCGACGTGTCGGGCTCGATGAACAGCCCCGCCAAGCTGCCGCTGCTCAAGCGGGCGTTCTCCTTGCTGGTCGACAACATGCGCCCCGACGACACCGTGTCGATCGTGGTCTACGCAGGTGCCTCGGGGGTGGTGCTCGAGCCCACCTCGGGCAAGCGCAAGGGCGACATCCTCGACGCGCTCGACCGGCTGGCCGCGGGCGGCTCCACCAACGGCGGCGCGGGCATCCACTCCGCCTACGCCATGGCCAAGAAGGGCTTCATCGAGGGCGGCATCAACCGCGTGATCCTGGCCACCGACGGTGACTTCAACGTGGGTGCCACCTCGCAGAGCGACCTCGTTCGCCTCATCGAGGACAAGCGACGCTCTGGGGTGTTCTTGTCGGTGCTGGGCTTTGGCTCGGGCAACCTCAAGGACGCCACGATGGAGAAGCTCGCCGACAAGGGCAACGGCAACTACGCCTATATCGACTCCGTGGCCGAGGCCCGCAAGGTGCTGGTGGAGGAAGCCGGAGCGACGCTGGTGACCATCGCCAAGGACGTCAAGATCCAGGTCGAGTTCAACCCCGCCGAGATCGCCAGCTACCGCCTCATCGGCTACGAGAACCGCAAGCTCGCCCATGCCGACTTCAACGACGACACCAAGGACGCGGGCGAGATCGGAGCCGGCCACAGCGTGACCGCGCTGTACGAGGTGGTGCCCGCGGGCTCGGGTGCCAGCCCCAAGGTCGACCCGCTCAAGTATCAGGACGAGGCCAAGACGCCCACCGCCGCGTCGGCCAGCGGCGAGCTGATGACGGTCAAGGTTCGCTACAAGGCGCCCACGGGGAGCACGAGCAAGCTGCTGTCGTTCCCCATCGAGGACGCCGACCTCGGCCTCGCCGAGACCAGCCGCGACTTCCGATTCTCCGCCGCCGTGGCCGGGTTTGGCATGGTCCTGCGCGGCTCGCAGCACAAGGGCGACGCCTCCTTCGCGATGGTCCGCAAGCTGGCCGAGGCGTCCAAGGGCAGCGACCCCCACGGACGGCGCGCCGAGTTCATCCGCCTCATCGACAAGGCAGCCAGCCTCTCCGACCGCGGCACCGTGGTCCCCGGCCGCCGATAGTTCCTTCTGGTCCAGGAACCCGCTGACGGGAAGGCGGGTTCCATCCGGTGCGACACGTGTCGCATCGCTCGGCCCTCGCGCTACTGCGCGAGGGCTTTTTTCGTGGTCGCCCTCCGCGACGACAACAGCCACAGCCCCGCCAGCGCAAACGTGATCGTGGCGTACTGGGCCACGGTGAGGCCAGCGTAGCGAGGGTCGGGCGTGCCCCCGCCCACGGCCGTGGTCGCGCGAAAGAAGTCGAGCACGAAACGAACCCCCGCGTAGCCCACCGCCACCAATCCCGTGAGTCGACCCGCGGCGGCACCACGCCAGTCGAACGCCAGGTGCACCACCGCCAGCAACACGATGCACAGCCCCAGCTCGAGCAGGCCCAGGTCGTAGCGATAGACCCCCGAAGGCCACGGACCCACGGCCAGCCACGCGCTCGCGTCCGCGATGCGGCCCGGGTGGTCGTGCACCCACGCGCACCCCACCCGGCCCAGGCAAAAGCCGAGCAGCAAGCCGTAGACGAGCATGTCGGCGAGGCGACGCATCGGGAGCGCGTGGCGACGGGCGAACCACGCCAGGCCGAGCCACGCCCCGACGAACCCGCCCACGCTCGACAGCCCGGCCGGGATCCACAGCAAGACGAGCGGGTCCTCGGCGATGCGATGGGGGAAGTAAAAGATGATGGAGACCCAGTGGCTCACGCAAAAGCCCACCACCAGCACCACTTCCATCAACCGTCGGGCCGTCTCGGCCTCGATGCCGTGGACCTCCGCGTAGCGAAGACAGCGTCGCCAGCCGAGGACCAACCCCAGCGCAACGAGCGGGCCGAACACCCCCAGGTGCTGCTCACCGAGCAGTGGCAGTGAGACCGAGACCGAGGGCGGGACCACGTAGGGCAGCATGGCGAGGCTCATGCTCGCCTCCGCGGGGCGCTGCGGCGGCCCGTGTGATCTGGTGCGAGGACTCCACCTGCACCGTACAGCCCAGTGCCGACACCAGCAGCGCCGTGGCCAGCAGCAGCAGCATCACCAGGGCCTGCAACAGCCGCCTTCGCATCGACCGAACGCGGGCATAGGCCGTGTTCGGGTTGAGACCCAGACGCTCCGCAACGACGGGACCCGGCAGCTCGTCGACCTCCGACAGCTGGTACAGCGCCTGCCCCTGAGCGGGCAGCGCCTCGACTTGCCTCCCCAATCGCCGTCGTGCCTCGTCGAGCTGTGCCGCCCGCTCGGGGCACGGGCCCGCGCCCGGTATCCACGCGTGTTCCCGTCGCGCAGCGTCGCGCCGCCGGGCCCGACGATGGTTGCTCACCACCCGTCGCGCCGCCTGGTACAGCCAGCGCCGCGCGCCCCGGGGCTCTTGCAGCGGCACCGACCGACGCAGCAGCACGCAGAACACCTCGTGTGTGAGGTCGTCCACGTCGGCATCGGGCGCCCCCAGCGATCGCACCACCCCCGCGACGTACGGGCGGTGCACAGCGTAGAGCGAGGCGACGGTCATGAGCGAGGACGCGAGTGGGGCGAAGACAGCGGGTAGGACTGACCAGCATAGACGCCCCTCGGATGTCCGCCACTCCGACCCTCCGTGACCTCGCTGAAACTTTTTTCGTGATCACGAACGTGGACCGCGGCGGACATGGCCAACGCGGGCCCCCGGCGAGCGGCGCGGGCGCAATCCCGTGCGTCGTCGTCGCCCACGCCTACGCGAACGAAGAACACCGTCTGTCGCGAACGCGGGGCTCGGTACCGCCCCACAATTGTCCCGTGGAGTCTGGGCAGACGACGCCGCTACCATCCCGCCACCATGGCCATCCGACTGGGCGACACCGCTCCCGACTTCACCGCTGAGACCACCGAGGGCACGCTGCGCTTTCACGAGTACCTGGGCGACTCGTGGGGCATCTTGTTCTCACACCCCAAGGACTTCACCCCCGTGTGCACGACGGAGCTGGGCCAGGTCGCCAAGCTCAAGGATCAGTTCGCCGCCCGCAACGTCAAGGTGATCGGTCTGAGCGTCGACCCCGTGGACGACCATCACAAGTGGGCCGCCGACATCGAGGAGACCCAGGGCGCCGCGCTCAACTATCCCCTCATCGGCGATCCGGACCGCAAGATCTCCGACGCCTACGACATGATCCATCCCAACGCGAACAACACGTTGACGGTGCGCTCGGTCTTCATCATCGGCCCCGACAAGAAGGTCAAGCTGACCCTCACCTATCCCGCGAGCACGGGCCGCAACTTCGACGAGATCCTTCGCGTGGTCGACTCGCTCCAGCTCACCGCCAACCACAGCGTGGCCACCCCGGTGAACTGGAAGGACGGCGAGGACGTCATCATCGCGCCGAGCGTCTCCAACGAGCAGGCCGCGGAGCGCTTCCCCGGGTACCAGACGATCAAGCCCTACCTCCGGGTGACCAAGCAGCCCAAGTAGTCCACCGCGTCGGCGCTGCCACGAAGGCCGGGCCCATGGGCTCGGCCTTCTTCGTTGGTTGGGCCCGCCGCCTGCCGCCCGCCGCGGCTCAGCGCTCGGAGATCAGCTGTTGATCCGCGGCCAGCTTGCGCAGTCGTTCCTTGGCCCGCTCGAAGCGCTTGCGCAGCGTCGCCGCCCCCCGCTTGACGTCGTCGTTGGTGGGCTCGGCCTCCTCGGCCATGATCCGTGCGATCTCGTTCCACGCCAGGCGACGATCGACCCGGAGGATCAGCAAGGTTCGATCGTCGGGCTCGAGCTGCTCTCGCAGTGCCGTGAACTTGTTCTTCGTCTCGGTCCGCAGATGGATCATCGTCGTGGTGCGCACGTTCTCGACCACCTGAAACACCTCGGGCGACTGCGACAGCGCCAGGTTGCGATCACGACGCCGGTGCGGATCACGAGACAGTCGGTAGAGCGCATGACGAGCCAACGTGTACGACCACGTCCGAAAGCTCGACTGCCATCGAAACGACGGAATGCCCTTCCACATGTCCTCGCAGAAGATGGAGAACACCTCGGCGGCATCGGTCTCGGTGCGACTCATCGCCGAGAGGTAGCCCAGGATCTCGGGGCCGTACCCTTTGAGTGCCGCGGTCGCAGCCGGTCCCCAGCGCTCGCCGTCGCAGTGCTCCCGGATCTCGTTTTCGAGGGCCGCGCGCTGCTCGTCCATGCCAGGATGTTGCCCTACGCGGCCGGGGGCGGTCCACCGGGGGCACCCCTTAGTGGGTCGAATTCCGGCGTCAAATCATGGCCTTGAATCGACGACTGGCCCTGCCGAGGGGAAGGGGGGTAGTACGGTCTGAGGCAACGGACGATGAAGAGCACTGCCGAAGTCGTCAAGGTCAAGGAAGCGTACGCCTGGATCGACAATCAGAGTTCGATCGCGCTCCAAGCGACCACCCGGGACGGAAAGCCGCTCAAGCTCACCCCGGATGAAGTTCGCTTGCTGGCCACCCGGCTGATCAAGCTCGCAGACGTGCTCGAGAGCATCGTCGAGCAAGAGCGCGAACGGACCGAGGGTGAGGGCGAATCCGAGGGCGAGGCCGCCGAGCCGACCCCCGCTGCCTCCGCCGCGTCCGAAGCCGACCCCGAGTCCTGAGCGGTCGATCGCGCGAGGTTCGTCGGCCGCTCCGCTCCTGGACGGGCGCAGTTACCGCTCTGCGTGCTCGTGACACCTGCCCGGGCCGCGGCTACAGTCGCGGCGCCGTGACGAAGCCAGCCCTCGCCACCGTCGTCTCTCTTGCCCTCTTTGGGTGTCCAGCCACGACCTCGGAGCCGCAAAAGCAGCCGGCTGATGCGAAGTCCGAGTCCAAGGCCGAGGCCAAGACGCCTGCCGCATCGGACACCAAAGACGGCAAGGGAATCACCCAAGCGATCACGAAGGCGACCACGCCCCCCAACGGGCCCGACGCCAAGGTCGCTCCGCGACAGCCCCCGCGTGGCACCCAGGTCCCCGCGCCCGCGGACGTCGCCGCCCCCCCGGCCGATGCCATCAAGACCGAGTCGGGGATCGCCTACAAGGTCCTCAGCCCGGGCAAGGGCGAGCCGCCGTCGCTCAACGACAACGTCAACGTTCAGCTGACGGCGTGGACTCCCGACGGCACCACCATCGAGACCAGCCAGGGCCGCAAGACCCCCAAGGTCATCCGCATGAATCGACCTCCGGTGCCGGGCTTGGCCGAGGCCATTGCGCTGATGCACCTGAGCGAGAAGACCCGCTTTTGGATCCCGCAGGAGCTCACCTACAACGGCCGCAAGGGCGCTCCCGAGGGCACCTTGTGCTACGAGATCGAGGTCGAGGAGATCACGCGCGCGCCGGAGGTTCCCTCCGATGTCGCTGCACCTCCGGCCGACGCCACCAAGACCGCCTCCGGCCTCGCCTACAAGGTCCTCACCAAGGGAACCGGTGACGTCAAGCCTCGCGCCTGGGACAAGGTCGAGGTGCACTACTCGGGCTGGCACACCGACGGCAAGATGTTCGACTCGTCGGTCACCCGCGGCCGCCCCACCACCTTCCCCGTCAATCGCGTGGTCAAGGGCTGGACCGAGGGTCTCCAGCTGATGGTCGTGGGCGAGAAGACCCGCTTTTGGCTCCCCGAGGAGCTGGCCTACAAGGGCTCGCCGGGCAAACCCCAGGGCATGCTGGTCTTCGACGTCGAGCTGCTCAAGGTGGAGCAGCTCCCCGAGCCACCGCCGCCCCCCGAGACTCCCGCCGACGTCGCCGCCGTGCCGGACGATGCCACCAAGACCGCCTCCGGCCTCGCCTACCGGGTCCTCACCAAGGGCACCGGGTCCGACCACCCCGCCGCGACCTCCATGGTGAAGGTGCACTACTCGGGCTGGACCACCGACGGCAAGATGTTCGACTCGTCGGTCACCCGCGGCAAGCCCAGCCAGTTCCCGCTCAACGGCGTGATCAAGGGCTGGACCGAGGGCCTGCAGCTGATGGTGGCGGGCGAAAAGACCCGCTTTTGGATCCCGGTGGAGATGGCCTACCAAAATCGACCTGGCAAACCCGCGGGCATGCTCGTCTTCGACGTCGAGCTGATCGAGATCGTCAAGAAGTAGCCCATGGGTGGCGCCTCGGCCCTCACACCGTGGCGCTGCGATGCGGGCCGCCCCAACCCCGGGCGGCCCGGGACCTCGACCGGCCGCCACCGGTCCTCCTCGGAGGATCGGTCGGACCGATTGCGATGTCGGGCGTGCGGTGAGGCGATCACCGAGTCCGACGCGCGCACCGAGATCGCGGGGAGTCACGCCCACACCTTCGTCAACCCGGCGGGGTTGGTGTTCGAGATCGGGTGCTTCGCCCGCGCCCCGGGGTGTGTGGGCGTAGGAGAGCCGCAGCCGTTCTTCTCCTGGTTTCCGGGGTACGCGTGGCGCGTCGCCGCCTGTGGTGGTTGCCGCGCCCATCTGGGATGGAGCTACGGCGACGGCCCACAGTTCCATGGGCTGATCCTCGATCGCCTCGTCACCGAGCCCACGGCGCGGCCGTAGACCGGTCGGGATCCTCACGGCCGTAGCCCTCGCCAACCGCGAGGGCGGGAGTATCGTTGTCGGCCTGCTTACGGCCGAACCAATGCGTGCACCCACCGCCCAGCCCGCCACGACCCAGCCGGTCGAGCGGATCCTCGGCGTGTACGAAGGGCAACGTCCCGGGCGCACCGTCGTCGTCATCGGGGGCATGCACGGCAACGAGCCCGCCGGGATCATGGCCGCGCGCTCCGTGCTCGCCCAGCTCCGCAGCCGCGGCATCGACATGGCCGGCAAGCTGGTCGGCGTGGCGGGCAATCTGCAGGCCATCGCCATCGATCAGCGCTACATGGAGCGCGATCTCAACCGCGGGTGGACGGTCGACAGCTGTCGCCGGGTCAACGACCCCGACGCCCAGGCCCAGCTACGCCCCGAGGACGTCGAGCAGCGTGGCCTGCTCGATGTGTTCCGCCCGCTCGAGGCCGAGTCGGCCGAGCCGCTGGCGTTCCTCGATCTCCACAGCACTTCGGGCCCCGCCGCGCCGTTTTCGATCATCCCCGACGTCGCGCGCAATCGTGATCTGGCCCTGTCGCTGCCGATCCCCACCGTGCTCGGACTCGAGGAAATCCTCGAGGGCGTGATGTTCGGCTACCTGGTCGACCGCGGACACATGGGCGTGGCCGTGGAGGGCGGGCAACA
>JAHZJA010001102.1 GCA_022601155.1 Deltaproteobacteria bacterium
AGACCGTGCGAGCGCCCTGCTCCGCCGTCAGCCCCGTCATCGCAGAGAACGACTGGGACTCGCCCGACAGATCGCGCCACAGTGACACGCCGACGATCTCGCCGTCGACCGGATCTCCGACATCGTCGATCGTCCGCACCTCGACCGAGCCGTTGAAGGGCTTGGCCAGCAGCAGTCGATGGTGACCACGCGGTGCGATCAAGGGAGTGTGCTCCGTGGGCCCGTCCATGTAGCCCACCCGCTGCCACCGGTCGGTGGGGTTGTGGATCACCGCCTCGCCAACCCACCCGTCGAGCGCGAGCGCCTGCACGAACAACACCCGCGACGATGCTCGTGCCGCCTCGTACGTCGCAAAGGGGCCCGGACCCGCCGCCGCAGCCTCGGTGTGCACGTTGACGGTGCAACGAACGGCCTGGTCGGAGAACACCGAGGCTCCGCCGTCCATCTGGTTCTCGTACCGGCTGAAGGTCTTGTACGACTGGCCGGGAACAATCGGCTCACAGGACTCATCGACCCGCGAGTCGGGCCACCGCACGCGAATGTGGGTCGGCTCGCTGGAGATGTTGACGCAGCTGATACCGGTTGCCCATGTCTCGTGGGCGCTCTGCGCGTCTGGGTCGATCGCATGCGTACCAGAGCGTACGTAGGCAATGTGGACGACATGGCCGTCATCGGTCACGCGATCATCATCATCGAGCCGACCGTCATCCACCGCCGCGCACGAAGCGAGCGAGGGGAGCAACAGGCCAAGGACGACGTAGCGTGACGCCCGGCAGAGCGAGCGAAGCGAAGTGAGTTGGAAATCCATCGAGTGCGGTGCCTCCTGGTATTGGTGATGCAGCACCCGGGGCAACTCGACATCGTGGACCTCCGCCTCGAATCGGGCGATCGGCGTACGTGAACTCCCGTAGACCGGGCCGAGGCCAGGCTCTCCCGGCCACGGCGGCTACGCGGGCGGCACGAACTGCTCGGTGTGCAGCAGCAGCGTGTACTGGCCTTCGTCCTCGTCCTCGACCACCAAGGGGAACGCGTAGCCGACCTCGGGCCCCAGCAGTCGCTCGGTGATCTCGGGCATCGTGAGCTGCTGTTGCGGCCCCATGTCGTCCACCTGCAGCACGCAATCGCCCATCGCCAGCCCGGCCGTCATCGCCTCTCCGTCCACCTTGAGCCGACTGACGCGATAGCACCGCCCGTCCGGCTCGGGTGTGAGCCCAAAGGAAACGCCAAACGGCTCGGGGATCCGCACCTGGTCGGGGTCGACATCGGGCGCCGCGTAGAGCTCCATGGTGCCGTGGCCGTAGTCGAGCACGACGATGAACTGCCGCAGGACGAGGGTTCCGAGCAACACGTCCACCGGGCGTCCAACCTGGCTCGCGAGGCGCACGAAGCGATTGGTGAAGGGGATGAGATCGACGACCGGCTCGACGAGGTGAACCGCGCCCGCCTCGAGCCCATCCACGCGGGTCAAGGTTCGAGTCGTGTCCTGCTCGTCGATGATCTCGACGGTCGTCGGACGGTCAGCGTCCACCACATCCTCGACGACGGTCAGAAAGCCCGCCCCGGTGTCGAGCATCGCCGTCAGCTTCTGGCCCTCCAGCGTCACGTCGGTGAGCCAACGGCTCGGCGCGTACGGAAAGCAGTCGTCATCCCAGCAGACGTCGCCCGAGCCCAGCAGCGATCCCGAGACATCGGCGATGGGCGCACGGTCGGCCAGGAAGTCCGGCCGCCCCAGCTGGAGGTAGCCGCCCTCGAGATAGAAGGTGACGACGCCGCTGGTGCGGAGCAGATCGGCGCCGATGATCCCCACGGCTCCGAGGGTGCCCATGATCTCGTCGAGGTAGTCCTGGGATACGACCAAGACCTCCGCACGCGGGACTCCCCACGTCTGCAGCAGCTCCCACTCATCGGCCGTGCGCTCGATGGCCTCGACGTCGGACCGCGGCGGCACGCCCAGGACCTCCGCGCTCACCAGCGAGCGCGGGGTCCCCGTGTCCACCAGAAACGCGCGGCCCTCGGCATCGATGAACACGGGCAGTTCCCGCTGCAGCTCCAGGGGAATGCGGGTCTCGAACAACAGGGAATCGGTGGCGTCCGTGGACGGCGAGCACCCCACGCCCGTGGCGAGCGCCATGGCGATGGCGCCAATCCGAAGATGAAGTGCTCGCAGCATCGCGATCTCCTTGGGTTCGCGGTCAGCCCTCGATGCACTCGATCACGACGACGATCGGGAAGTTGCTCTCGGCCTCCTCCTCGGTCAGTCCATCGAACCACTGCGGGGACTCACGCACCAACGATGCGACGACCTCTCCGTCGTCGACCACGTGCAGGACCTCGTCCTCGGGGAACACGGACGAGGCGTCGAACGCCAGCTCCGACAACCCGACCTGTCGACCGTCGTCGTTGACGAAGGTCAGCTCCATCTCACCGAGCACCTCGCGGGCCTCCTGGGTGAAGCGCATGGAGTCGCTGTCGGTGTCGTAGTAGCCGGCCAGGCCCTGCACCTCGGCGAGATCCGACATCAGCACGACCGGTCCAGCGCGCAGCGCATCGTCGGAGCGTTCGGCATCGCTATCGCACGCGGGAGCAGCCATGGCCGCCGCGAGCACCAGTACAACGTGGAGTTTCGTCATCAGTCCGTACCTCACTGGATGCCGCCGTCACCGACCCGAGATTGAGCGGAATCGACGGCACCATGCATGTCTTGGTTAGCCCGATCTGATGAACCGTGACCTCTGGTTCACCAATACCCACATCGAGCGGACTGATACTCGAACGCTTGCCTGGGGCTCGCGCTCCGTGGGTACCGCGGTCAACCGGCGCCGTGATTGGCGATGACCAGACGCGTCCTCAGAAGGCGGCGACGGTCGCCAGCCGATCACGAAGCAGCTTCACTTCACTTCTCGAAGCAGCATCGACCCTCGCCGGGGTGCGCCCCACCAACGAGGGCTGCCAACCTGGTCCGCGAGCACACCCACCGATCGCTCTACCCGCGACGCGCAGAGGCATCGTCGACCGCGTCGAGGACGTACTTGGGGACCACGTCGTGGAACCATCCGATCCACGTGGCGAAGTCGCTGTAGTTACCGCCCATGAACCCCACCACCAGCTCCAATTCGGGCACGATGACCAGGATCTGCCCGCCATTGCCCGTAGCAGCGTAGCTGTGGACCGTACCGCCCCGGTATGGCAACGCCTCGTGCCACCACGTGTAGCCGTAGTCGTCAGGATGGTTGATCCCCACACGTGGTTGCAGCGACTGATCGATCCATTCCTTGGGCACCACGCGGGTGCCCTTCCACGTGCCGCCGTCGAGCACCATCTGCCCGACCTTGAGCATGTCGCGAGGCCGCAGGTAGACCCCACCGCCGCCGTATCCGTTGCCCACGGGATCGAGGTTGTAGTGATAGCGCTCGATTCCCAAGGGCCCGGCGATCTGGGTGCGGAAGAACTCGGGCAGCCACGTCTTGGTGGTGCGCGAGACCACGGCACCGAGCAGGTTGATCCCTCCGGTGCAGTACACCGCCTTGGCTCCAGGGGCCCGGGCCATGGGCAGATCCAGGGTGTAGCGCCGCCAGTCGGGCTGCTCGCTCTGGCTCTGCATCCGATCTTCGTTGCCCTGGGATTGATCGTCGTTGTCGTCGCACTCGTAGCCGCTGCTCATCGTCAGCAGGTGCTCCACGGTCATGGCGGCTTTGCGCGGCTCGAGCTCGGCCCCGGGCTCTCCGAGCAAGGAGTACACGGGGGTATCGACGTCGAGGCCGTCGACCTCGGCGATCGCAACCCCGGTCATCAACCCGGTGAGGCTCTTGCCCGCCGAGCGCAGGTCATGGGGTCGACCGGCGTGGAACCCATGAAAGTACTCCTCCAGGACCAGCTTGCCGCGTCGAGCGACCAACAGCGAGTGTACGTACGGCGTCCGCAAGGACGTGGGCTCGGCGTTCATGATGCTCTGGGCGAGCGCCGACAGTCGAGACTCCGAAAGGCCAACGGCCTGCGCCGAGCCCGTCGCCCAGCCGTCGCCCGTGGGGCGCGGAGCCTGGTAACGATACGGGTTCGTCTCGGGCCGTGGGTAGTAGCCCGCCGCGGCATCTCGTTCCCGACGCCTGAAGTCGAAGGTGACCCCCTGCGGCGACATGGTCACCGAGAAGACTCCAGACTCTTCATCGATCCGACCGGTCAGCAGCCCCTGCCCCTGCGCGTCGACGAACTCGAGCGCATCACCGCTGCGCGTCACCGAGTCGATTCGAAGGAACACGCCCAGGTTGCGCTCGGGATTGCGAAGCAGGGTCCGCAGGCGCCCCTCGTCGTCGCGGCGAATCGAGATGTAGAGCGACAGTCGATCCTCGAAGGGCTCCACGCTGCCCTCCCAGACCCCCGACTGCGTCGCCCGCAGAACCAGCGGAGTCGCAAAGCCATAGTCGAACGTCACACCGCTGCTCTGGATCCAGTGGCCGGCGATCTCCGTGCCGTCCTTGCTCCTCCGGCCGCGGAACGACCCTTGGTCCCGGGGCAGCGTGAACGACACCTCGTCGCCGTCGGTCGTGGCCCGAGCCCGGGCCCCTTCGGCTGCGGCGTACAGGCCGTCGCCGTCGGCGTGCACCGTGACCTGGACGCCACCCCAGTCGAAGGAACGCTCGGCGCCCCACAGCCCAACGAGCATCGTCTCGTCCGCGGGCACGGGCGCGGGCGCGGGAGGCTCGGCGGGGGTTGCGGGGGAGACGGTCGCCGCCGATGGTGCTGGCTGGGTACACGCCATCATCATCAGCGCCCCGATCCACAGCGGTGCAGTGGTCATCTTGTCTGGCATCAGTCGTTCTCCTCGGCAAGCCTTCGGCGCTCGCGGTCGTGGCGACGCCACTCGAGCAACGGCGCAACCGCAGACTGCATGTTTTGAAACAGCGCTCCACAGGCGCCGGGTAGATCTCCGCGAGTAAGGAATGCCGCGATCGCCCGGTGCTCCCGCACGACGACCTGCACGTTGCAGTTCTCCCGCATGTAGGCGTGCTCGAACGGTCGGGTGCGGGCTATGAACTGACGCACCAGGTCGAGCAAGATCTCGTTGGGACAATGGGCCAGCAGCGTCAAGTGCCAGCGATCGTCGACGTCGACGGTCCGGCTCGGATCGCCTCGCGTCTCGAGGATCTCTTCGTTGATCCGCTCGAGCTGTGCCAGCGTGTCCGAAGAGGGCAGCCCGCCGAGCTCGAGCGCAGCGGGGTCGAGCACGGCTCTGATTTGGTAGAGGTGCTCGATGTCGACATCGTCGAGGTCCTGCACGAAGAAGCCCCGACGGGGCTTGGCGGCCACGAACCCCTCGGAGACCAACCGCGTCAGCGCCTCGCGGATCGGCGTCCGGCTCACCTCGAGGAGGCTGGCCAGGTGGACCTCGTTGATCCGCTCGCCCGCGGCCAGCTCTCCCGCGATGATGCGCTCCCGAACGTCGTTCGCAATCGATTCACTGAGGTTTGGGCGGCGAGCCTTGCTCACAAAATACTGTATACAGTATTTTGTGAGACGCAACAACCGTGGCCGAGGGTCCTACGGCCCAAGCCGCACGCCGCCGCGTCAGCGGGGCTCGCCGTCGTTCACCCGCCCGGGCGGATTGGATCCGCGGAAAGGCGCAGGCGATGACGACCTGCGCCATCGGGTACCTGCAGTGGCGCGTCGCCTCTGCGGCTACGCGATGATCTCGGTCAGCGGCGTCGTCGACATGGGTGCACCGCCTCCGATCGAGGTCGCGCTCGGATCGAAGCCCTGCAGGCACGCCAGCAGTACGTCGGACATGTTGCCCTCGGACGGCGCATTCGGTGCGGTCGGACTGCCGTCGGCGGGCACCGCCTGATAGTGGATGCCGGGATGGACCAGGTGGCCGCCGCCACCGCCGCCCAGCAAGATCGGCTGGCGGCGCACCGAGTGGGTCCACCCCACCGCGCAATCGCTGGTCGCGTAGACCATCGCCGAGTCGAGCAACGTCCCGCCCGTGACGAGCTCGACGTTGCGCAGCGACATCATCAAGTCGGCGATCCTCGCCATGATGTACGTGACCCCGGCCGCGTACGGCTCGGTGTCGCTGTGGCTCGCCTGATGATGGGTCACGTTGGTCACCCCCGCCTGGCTCAACACCACCTCGCCCGCGATGCCGAGGAACAGCACCGAGGCGACTCGCGTCACGTCGCACAAGAAGGCTTGTGCGATCAGATCGGACATCACCCGATTGACCTCCGTGAGCGGCTCTTGTCCGTTGACTCCGGTGTTGACCAGGGTGGGGACCGCAGGCAGATCGCACGACGGGGGCAGAGCCGCGATCTTCTGCTCGAGCTCGTAGACCCCCTGCAGATGCGCATCGAGGCGTTGACCGTCGCTGACCCCCAGCTGCCCCCGCAGCCGCTCCGCGTCGTCGCGGATGAGGTCGAGCATCGTCAGCCGATGGGCGCTGTCACCCGCATCGGGAACGAACTCGCCGAAAAGCCGCTCCCACACGGAGACGGGCTCGTAGTCGGCCGGCAACGCGACCACGTTGCCCGGCTCCCCTCGCGCCGAGATCCCCTCCGCCGTCGTCCCATTGTCGATGGTGCTGAGAAACTTGGAGATCTGGACCTGCAGCGAGTGGACGGGCGTCGGCGTGCTCGCGGCGATGTGGTCGGCGATCAGCTGATCGATGGTGGGACCACCCCAGTCGGAGGCGAACCCCGGAAGATCGGGCCGCAAGATGTACGTGTAGCCATTGAGCCCGATCAATCCCTCGTGATGGGTGATGAACTCTTCGCAGTGGTTGTGGAGGCCGGTACAGACCGTGAGGTAGTCCTTGACCGGCGCGAACGGCATCAACAGCTCACTCAAGGCCCAGTCGGCGCCGACCTGGTTGGGCTCGAATCGACCCAGCTGCATCCCGTTGCCCCACAGAAACGAGATGAACTGTCGTGGCAAGGGCTCGCCTCCTGCCAGCGCGGTGCCGTGAGCGTCGAGCATCGCCTCCAGCGGTGGCAAGGCCAAGAACACCCCGGCACTGCCGAGCGCTCCCCGTAGCAACGTCCGCCGATCGAGTCGTTTATTGCGAAGCACATGCATGGTCGTCGCTCCTCACTTCGGCTCGCCCACACGGCGGAACAGGGGACTGGTCGTCATCTCCACCAACAGGGCCTGCAGGCGGTAGTCCGATTGTGCAAAGGCTTCGACC
>JAHZJA010001103.1 GCA_022601155.1 Deltaproteobacteria bacterium
CATCACCAACACGCCAGGGGTTGCCGGCCGCTCGGCGAGCGTGTCCTGGGGCCGTGGACGCTGCCAGTCACCACCACGGTCCTTGCCGTCGGCTATGTCATCTGCCGTGCGATGGCGACGCATTGATCCGTGGTCAGCTCCGTCGGCCCTTTGAACTTTGCGAGGGCCTCCCTGCGCCTGCGCGGCAGTGTCTTCGACAGCTGGAAGTGGCCGTGCGCATTGCCCATTCTATTCACCTGTTGCTCGAGGGCGCCGTTCCCGCCTGCCTCCGTGAGGGCGGCAGCCAGTGCGTTGTGATAGCTCTCGTGCGCGCCAGCCGGCTGCGGCCCTTCGACCTCGGGTCCAAGCTCCCCCAATGCCCGCTTCGCCCTCCCCAGGCCGGTGCTGGCATCGAAGAACAGGTTCAACAGGTGCTCGTCGTCATCGTAGACGAGTCCGCGGATCCAGGAGTTGGATAGTGCTACGGCGTGCAGGGTCATGGGCAGTGTCTCGGCGCGAATCGGAGCGTCCTTGCGATGCTGCATTAGTCCGGGGACCGGTGCAGTCGATTGCGCCGCCGCTCCATTTTTCCGCACGTGCTGGCGACTCGTTCACCCCCAAGTGATTTCGGGAGGTTGCGAGCCACGTCGGCGTGCGCCGCCGCCCGAGTGTGAGGGTGCCCCCGACCACGGCCCCGGAGCACGTTCCGAGCGACTGCAAAGCGAAGCCTCGTTCTCCATGTCGATACCAACGGCGGACAACGCCTGGCTCGACTCGCCAATAGCATTGCGACGGGTGCGGGTGAGATCGGGGCCGTCAGCGTCATGCGTCGCCACCTCCCGGCCGAGATCGATGACGAGCTGTCGCCGAGCACGCTCGCCGATTTGGCTGTACTGCGCGAGCTGGTCGGCATCCGAGCTTGGAACAAAAGTGAACGCCACCCCAGGGACCACGCGCATGAGGCCGAGCGAGAACGAGCCGGAGAACCCCTTTTCGCCTGTTTTTCATTTTCCCTGAATAGCCTCGATCGACCTGGGCAACTCTTGATTGCAGAAGCACAGAGCCGGTAGCCAACCGGCTGCGGCGACCCAACTCGGCGCTCACCTCCATCATCGAGATCGAGGAGGCACCCTGTCGGACACCAGTGGTTCCATCCATCTCTCGGGGTGGATTGGCGAACCGTTGCCGACATACACGATTCCCCTCGAGGAGCTACGCCAGCGAGGCAGCCGGCTACCGCTTGATCCCGCTGGCGAACGCCACGACGAGAGCTCGCGGAGGCGGCTGCCCGTCAGGGAAAACGTGCAGCGCCACCGGAGCTAGTCGGCCCGTGAGTCCGAAGCATTGAGTGAGATGGGGAGCCCTTCCCTTCTGAAGGACCCTTGAATTGTGCGAAACGTGAACGGTTTCTCCCCTCGTGGGTGACGGCGAGGGCGCGCCACACGGCGCAATGGAGGTGTTGATGAAAAAATCAAACGGTGCGGTGCGGCGAGTATGCGTAGTGCTCGGCCTTGGGCTGTCGACGGTCGGGTGCGCAGAGGGGTTCAACGACTCGGGTGAACCGACCGCGGACGTCTCGCTCGAGACTGAAGAAGCGGACGAGATCGTCGAGAACATGCGCGCTGCGGGCTATCCGGAGAGCGAAATCGAGGTCATCGAGGATGGTCAGGTCATCGTCGGTGGTGATGTGGTCGTGACCCTCGAGGCATCGCGCGAGATCGCAGGGGTCGGTGCCGACGCCGACGTGGGCTTTCGCCAGTACCGGACGAACAACCTCGTGAACGTCGGATCGATCTGCATCGACGGGACAGCGCTCCACGGACTCATGAGCCTCGGTCTCGACGTCGCGATCGACAACTACAACGAGCAAGGACTCGATTTCGAGCTCATCCGCACCGCGGGTTGGAGCCCGGGTTGCGACGCGTTGATCACGGCCAACGTGATCGATGGATCGGGCGGCTCGGCCGGGTTCCCGTCTGGCGGACTTCCCTACCACACGATCAACATCGGCAACAGCGTCATCGGCTTCGGGGCCTTGGTCCATCTGATCATGCACGAGATCGGTCATTGCATCGGATTTCGTCATACGGACTACTACGATCGCTCCATCAGCTGCTCATCCGGAGGCAACGAGGGGGACGCCGGCGTTGGCGCAAACCACATCAACAACACTCCGACGACCGCCGTGCAATACGGCTCCATCATGAATTCTTGCTACAGCATCCTGAGTACGGGCTGGTGGACGTCCGCTGACATCACGGCACTACAGGAACTCTATGGCGGCAGCTTCTGCGACCAGTACGACGGCCAGACGATCGCACTGCGCACGGCCCACAACCGCTATCTTCGAGCAGGCAACGGCGGCGAGCACTGGCGCCTCGACCAGCAGAGCTTCATCGGGCCCTGGGAGCGCTTCGACGTGGTCTGCGACGGCGCTCAGGTCGCCCTGCGCACCGCTCACAACCGCTGGGTTCGGGCCGGAGACTGGTACGCTAACCTTGATCAGCAGACCTTCTCGGGGCCCTGGGAACAGCTGACCCCGATCCCCCAGGAAGATGGAACCTGGGCGTTCTCGACGGCCCACGATCACTCGTTCTTGAGGGCTGGCAGCCTGTTCGAGGGCTGGCGGATCGACCAGCAGTTCTTCGTCGGGGCCTGGGAGAGGTTCTCCGTCATCCCGCAGTAGGCCCCCGCGCGGATCAGGGTCATCGAGCGCGGGACGAGGAGCACCGTCCTACATCCCGCTCCACCTCGGTGGCCGTCGCCTGGAAGCGACGGGCAGTCCAGCCCCCTATCGGCCATCAGTTGCAGCGACGGCAGGGCTCACGGCTCGACGGGATTGGGCAAGGGGCCATCGCCGCCTTGATGCGATGTGCCCGGCTCGATGGGCTCGACGCCGCCCGGGTCGATGGGACCGCCGACCCCCGGGGTCACTGTATCTCCTCCATCGGACGACCCCGAGCCCGACCCTGAATCGGTTCCCGAATCAGACGACCCGGAGTCCGACCCCGAATCGGTTCCCGACCCGGACGACCCCGAATCGGTTCCCGACCCGGACGACCCCGAATCGGTTCCCGAGTCCGTTCCGGACGTGGGCGTCTCGGTGTCCGAGGAAGTCGCGCTCGTGGAACCATTGCCGCTCGAGCCGGGGACGCACTCACACACATAGTTCCAGCTGACGAACGTCGAACTGGGGCAAGCCACCACCACGGTGCCGAGCAACCCCGGAGTGACCTGGCACTGGTCGGTCGGATCGGTCGATAGGATGTGGCCCACACACCCGTCGCCCACGTGGCCAGGCTCGCTGCAATCGCTGCAGCCGAGGCCCATCGGGCCCTCCGCCCGCGCGAGTAGTGCATCCTGGATCTGTTTGAGGCAGTGCGCCTTGGCGTGGCTCTCACTCAGGAAGCGCGCGCTGGTGCACCCCATGTTGGTCCAGAACGCGTTGTCGGCAGCCTGTCCGGGGCAGGGCACGCTGCCCGCGGCCGAGCGCGGTCGCGCGTCGAAATTGTCGTCCAGGTCACCGCTGCCAGCGAGACATGCGAACGAGAGACTGGAAAACACGATGGGAAGCAATGACAGACGCATCATGGGCTACATGTCGGCCCCCATGACGACCTTCACGGAAAAGGACGGCGGTCGATGATTGCACCATCGCCGAACGAAGGACGCGATTCATCGAGTGTGACGGAGTCTCGAGCTCACCTCGGTGGTCCGAGTTCGATCTCCAATCGCACCGACGTGCGACCGAAGTGGGAGTCGTGGTCGACCCGGCGTGGCCGGAATCGACGGAACTCGGCAAGGCTGATCTATTCCCGAGAGCGCTGTGGGCATTGGACAAGCGCGTGCGCGAGGCCGGTGGGGCCAGCTGCTCGTCGCGGACGGCCGTCACGACGCTCAGTTCACCGCGCCCCCGCGCCCGTTGTGTCAACGACGACGCCCTCGATGTGCCAAGTCGTCACCGCGGACATCCTCACCCCCACCACCAACGACGAGACAGCAGCCTGTCGTCGACGCCGTGCCTGACCGTGAGACTGGCGCGGTGAGGGGTTTGCGGGTTGGCGGAACCTTCCCCAACCCGTGACCGGGGGCTTGGCACAACGATTGCTCTTGGCCTGGGTGATGCCATCTGAAGACACGATCGCGGGCGTCCTCCTCGGAACAGCAGTCGGTGATGCGATCGGGCTCCCACACGAGGGGCTTCATCCGAAACGGATCGCTCGACGACTGGAGCGCGAGCCGTTGCGTCACCAGATGCTGCTTGGCCGAGGGATGCTCAGCGATGACACTGAGCACGCGAGCATGGTCGGGCGCGCGGTCGCGGAGTCGGCCGGAGACGTGCACGGGTTCACGCGCTCATTCGCTCGCCAGCTGCGTCGTTGGGTGCTGGCGCTGCCCCCCGGCGTCGGCCTTGCGACGCTCAGGGGGGCGCTTCGGCTCATTGTCGGCGTCGCACCCGATCGAAGTGGGGTCGACTCCGCAGGCAATGGCCCTGCCATGAGGTCGGCGCTGCTGGGGATCTGTGCCAATGACGACGCGCATCTGGCCCAGCTCGTTCGTGCATCGACCCGCATGACGCACACTGACCCAAGGGCCGAGGATGGCGCATTGGTCGTCGCTCGAGTAGCCCGCCAGATGGCGGCGGGGGAGCTCGACTCGTCCATCGTCGAACGAATCCGAGATCCCGAGTTCCGCCGACGCGCACGCGATGCGTGGGAGGGCGAGTTCTCCTCGCTCGACGACTATCGTCAGCACGCAGGATACGAGCGCGGGGTGTCAGGCTTCGTCGTGCACACGGTTCCGGCGGCGCTCTACTGTGCTGTTCGAAACGCCGACGCGCGTGCGAGTCTCGAGCAGGCCGTGAGACTCGGCGGTGACACGGACACGACAGCGGCCATCGTAGGCGCCTTGGTCGGCGCGCGAGATGGCGGTGCCCGATTGCCTCGAGACTGGGTTGAAGGCGTGATGGATTGGCCGTTGTCCACCACCACTCTCAGGCAGCTCGCCAGCGCCCTCGCCACGGGCCAGCCCCCGCCGCGTCAGCGCTGGCTCGCGTCCATTCCTCGCAACCTAGCGTTCGTCGCCATCATCTTCGGGCACGTCGCGCTTCGCCTGATCGGACGGTAGGTTCCTTGTCCATGACCGATTCCGCGAACGCACCCGGCGGCGGGCCGGATGGTCGAGCAACGGTCCAGTCTCCTACTCAGCCCGGACGAACCGGTCGCACTCGAGGCGGCGAGCGTCGTCCTCACGCGGGCAAGAAAGGTGGGGATCCTTGCGGCGTGCACTTCGGCGAGCCCAGGCCCCTCACGCCCGCCCCGTGTTGACCCGGGGTATACGTCGTGGCTAGACTCCCGAGGTTGGCGACCATCGCTTCGTTTCTAGCCTCCTTCGCAGCGCGACGAACAATTGCGCTCGTGCTGTTGTGCTTCGCCGGAGCCGTGCCATCGTCGATGGGATGCCGGGCCGACGAGGCACCGCCATCGAATACCCCCTCGGATAATCTCATGACCGTAAAATACTTGGAGATCGTAACCAACGAGGTCGATGCGACGTGTGAGCTCTATGAGAGCATCCACGGCGTCCGCTTCGACCAACCCGACGCAGATCTGGGTCAGGCTCGGGCCGCGCGGAAAGCCGACGGCACCGTCATCGGCATCCGGGCACCGCTGGCCGACCACGAGGGCCCGACGGTGCGAGCGTACCTCGCAGTCGAAGACATCCACGAAGCGGTGAAGACGGCCCAGGAGCGGGGGGCGATGCTCGCCTATCCGCCGACCAAGCAAGGGGAGCACGGAACGTTTGCGATCATGATCCAGGGCGAGATCCAGCACGGGCTCTGGCAGCCTTGAGCATGACGCCCTCCCGCTGGCGGGCGGAACCGAAGATTGATCGCACCGCGCCCGATCGTCGAGGGAGACGCTCACGGTGGTGTAGCGGAGCGCGGCGGTCGAGCCCGGTCCGGCGATCCCGAACCCATCGCTCCGGTGGCGCTCGTCCCGGTCGGCGCCCATCGACCAAGCCCAGCAGGCGGACCTGCGGGTGGTCACGGTCACCAGCCTCCCCTGCGCTCCCTCGCGCCCACAACCGGGTGAAGCCCTCTCAGATTGAGCGCATGCGGG
>JAHZJA010001104.1 GCA_022601155.1 Deltaproteobacteria bacterium
GAACCGCATGGCTGCGTTGCTCGTCAGTCACTTGTGCCCGACAAGCTCCCTCCTCGCGCCTTGCCACGCGGTCCGCTGACGGCGTTCTGCATACACGCGAATACGGAGACACGCTCCTAGCCGTCGGCGGTGGGATCCTCGCGATATCGCGCGAGCCCTCGAACCCGTGACGCCATTGCGATCTCCGATCGCTCAGGGCGCCTGCTTGGACCGCAGGGCTCCGACCCGACGTGGGGGCGCCAATATGAGCGAAAACGCTCCGGCATTCGGACGCATCGCGCTCAGATCGGCGCCTTGGTGGAGCGGACCAAAATAGATCGTCGATCATCGAATACCGGAGGACTGGATGTGCGTACATTCTCACAATGACTGATTTTGCCTGCATCACCGAGCATGGCCTCCGTCGTCAGGATCGCTGGGGTTCGGGTCACTTCGGCGCGAGCCGTGGTTCCCGCCGCCACTCTGGCCTCGACCTCGTTGCCAGTCCGGGCGAGCAGATCCTCTCCCCGATAGACGGCACCATCACGCGGATCGCGTATCCATACTCGGGCACCCTCGAATACCAGGGCGCCGTCATCGTGGACGCCAGTGGACTCGAAGTTCGCATCTACTATGTGGCGGGGGTCGAGCTGGGGGCGGTCAAGGCAGGTGATGTCATCGGCACGGCGCAGAATCTCCGTCGCCGTTATCCCGACATCACCAACCACGTGCACGTGGAGATCCGGGTGAGCGGGGCCAAGGTCGACCCCACGCCGTACTTCTCCAACTGCCAGCTCTGAGCCGGTGACAGCGCGACCCGAGCCAGCGCCCTCGCGGTGCGTGGCTCGAGACCCCACCCGAAAACGTCGGGCCGGCAATGGCCCGCGTCCTGTTGCTATGGAACGAGCTTGGCGATGAAGGCGGCTTGGACCGTCTCGTCGAGGAACGAGCTCGGCCCGTCGGCGTAGCCAGACACGACCACTTCGCCCGAGGGCCCGGCTCCCCCCTCGAACAGTTGATAGAAGTAGAGGCTGTCGAGCAGCTCCATCCAGCGCGCCTCGGCCAGCGCGTCGACGACCGTCAACGCCGTGATCTCACCAAAGTTCGCTCCGCCCACGCTCAGCGGGCCCAGATCGAGCCAACCAGAGAAGGAGAGCGCCAGCAACGTCGCGTCGCCCGGGTAGGGCTGCATCACCACCGCGAACGAAGGGCCGCCGACGAACTGTTGCTCGAGCGTCTGGAGATCGGGGCCGAGGTTGTGGAGCAACACCGTCTGGCCGGAGATCTTGGGGCCGCCCCCCACGAGATTGGCCACGACCTGCAGCCCTCCACCCGAGCGCGGCATGAGCTCCATCTCGGTCGCCTGCACGAAGCCGTCCATGATCGTCACCCAGTCGATGAAGTTGCTGTCGACGTCGAACCGCAGTGCGATCGGTGCGAACGTCGTCAGCGGCAGCACCAGGTCTTGCTCGGCGTCGTCCACCGGCTGACCGGGGGCCACCATCGCCGCAATGGCCAGCGTGTCGGCGTCCTGGAGCGCGATCGCGACGGTCTCGTCGGTCAATCCCGTGATCTCGTAGAGGACTCGTGTCCACGCGCGCTGTCCCTGGGCGTCGTAGGCGACCACGTGAAGCTGCTCGAACTCGTCGAACTGATCCCCGAACGTGTGCAGCCGCCCCGCGACGTACGTGAGGCCATCGTCGCCCACCGTCACTGCGCTGTAGGAGTCGACGTCGATCTCGCCCACGCTCCACATGTGCTGTCCATCGGTGTCGTAGCGAACCACGAATGCGGCGCTGTTGCCGATGGCACCCGGTAGCGCGCCCCCTCCGAAGTCGGGCTCACCCGAGTAGAAGCCCACCATCGTCACCTGACCTTGGTCGTCGACGACCAGATCGTTGACCTCCTCCGCCCCCCCGGCCACGATGCTGTCGACCCACAGGAGCGTGCCGTCGGGGTCCAGCTCGAGCACGTACATGTCCGAGATGTCCTCGCCCTGGAACGTGAATGAGCCCGTGGTCCCGGCGATGATGATGTGCCCCTCGCCGTCGATCACGATGTGGCTGGGGTCGCTGCCAAAGGGCTGCCACCACGACGACGTCGGCTCGCACACCGCCAAGCCGTTGCAGTCGTCGTCTTCGGCGGTGTCGCAGCGCTCCCGCTCGAGCGGCCACACCTCGTCGATGCACTCGCTCCAGCGCGTGCCATCGTCGATGCATTCTTGGCGGCCGGCACGGCAGATGCCCACTCCCTCGGTGAACTCCGGACCGTCGTAGCAGCTGCGCAGCCCGCCCGGCGTGCAGATCGTCTCGGGCCCGCCGTCGTCATCGTCGGTGGTCGTCGCCGAGCTCGAGGATTCGGCGTCTCCCTCGAGCCCCGGGTTGGCGTTCGGCGAGCCGCATCCGACCATCATGGCCGCCACTGCGACTGCACCGAACCATGGCCGCGCGGACTGCATGACCCCGCTACGATAGCCCACGCCCCCGACGCCGCGGGAGATCCGCCGCACGGGCGCCGACGACGAACGACGTACGGGCTCGGCGACCACGCGGCAGCGGGGCGCGGTTGGTAACAACGCCGGGTTCGACGACGATGGCTGGACGTGGCTTGGATCGAACGTCTCGCTGCTCCTGCATTCGCGGCCGCACTGATGGCCTCGTGCCGACCCACTCCCGAGCCCGTGGCCCCCGCCAGGGGCAGCGACCCCGCCGAGGCCGCCGGTCCCGCCGCGCAGCCCGAGCTCGGGTCCGGGACATTCGACGTCGAAGGCGCCACCATCACCGTCCTGTTCGACGGCAACGATCCGCCGCTGCCTCCCGAGGAGATGGAGGGCTGGGTGCTGCGCTCGGCCACGATGGTCAGCGACTACCTCGGGGAGTTCCCCGTACCGAGCCTCGAGGTCACACTGGTGGGTCGGGGCTGGGGTGGCGTCGGCTTTGGCATGCACCAAGACGGCCGCTGGGTCACCGTCTATTGCGGCCGCCGCACCAACCCCCGCAGCCTGGAGAACGACTGGGTGATGGTGCACGAGATGCTCCACGCCGGCTTCCCCGACCTCACCCGCGACCACCGCTGGATGCAGGAGGGGCTGTCGACCTACCTCGAGCCCATCGTCCGTGCGCGCGCGGGCAACACCACCGAAGAATCGGTCTGGGGACGATGGACACGCTCCATGCACCACGGCCGTCCCCGCAGCGGCGACCGAGGCCTCGACATCACCCATACCTGGGGTCGGACCTACTGGGGCGGTGCGTTGTTCTGGATGATCGCCGACATCGAGCTGCGCAAGCAGACCAACAACGACAAGTCGCTCCGCGATGTGGTGCGCGGCATCCTGCGCGAGGGCGGCAACGGACGCGCCAACTGGTCCACACGCCGCGTGGTCGAGGTGGCCGACGCCGCCACGGGCACCACCATCCTCAGCGAGCTGTACGCCACCATGGCCGAGGCGCCCGGTGACATCGACCTCGACACGCTGTACGAAGAGCTCGGCGTGACCAACATCGACGGCGAGGTGTTCTTCGACGATGACGCTCCGCTGGCGCACATCCGCCGCGCGATCACCCGACCGTAGCACCACCACGCGTCGACGCCATCGCATCGATCAGCGCAGGTAGTACTCCATCGCGTTGAGTCCCACGAACGTCCCCGTCATCGCGAGCTGGGCCGGACTGGTGCACACGTCGACCTCGATGTTGCCGAATGCATCGGGCACGGCGCTGACGTACGAGACCATCGGGTGGGGTTCGGTCCAGTAGCCACCCTGGTAGGTGGGGCAGGTACTGCAGCACGAACCGTAGAACCACGGCACGGCCGTACCCGACACCACGCAGGTGGCCGAGGGCCCGCTGTCGAGCGTGGATAGATTGGTGTCGTTGATCATCGTGACGTCCGAGCTGAGCCCGGTGAGCCCCGTCGCCGAGTCGGTCACGGTCAGCGTGCCGCCGATGCCCATGTAGAACAGCGGCGGACACGACCCCCCGTCGGACTGTCGCCGCAGGTCGTGGCGCAGCATGTGATCGAGCTGGATATTGAGGTGCTCCCAGGCCGACCCCTGCAGCCGAAACGCCTGGCCAGGAGACGGGTTGCCGAGGGTCAGCGTGTACCAGTTGGCGTACCCGGTTCGCAGGGCATTGGTCTGCGCCGGATCCCACACCGTGCGCTGCACCATCGTCCACCCGCCGCCGTCGGTGGTCATGTCGCACCACACCTGGGTCGGAGGCACGGGGTCTCCCTCGCCATCGGGGTCGATCGTATACAGACCATCTCCAGTGGTATTGCCACTGGCCAGCTGTTGGAGGCACGAGTTGCACAGCGGCGGGGCAGCAAAGTCACAGTTGGTATCGGGGCCTCCGCAGGTCTCCTGCGCTCCGGGGAAGACGTCCTCGTCGTCGTCGTCGCAGTCGGTATCGTCGCTGACGTGTCCCGCGGGTGGGTCACAGGCGAGCACCTCCCCGGCCGGATCGCCAAACCCGTCCTCGTCGTCGTCGGGATACCAGGGCGCCGGGACCTTGCATCCGTCGTTGGTGGTCGCCCCCGAGTCCGCTCCACCGGTGGCGTCGGCCGACGATGCCGTCGTCCCCTGCATCCCGCTCCCACTTGGTCCGCCCCCCTCGGACGACGTCGCGACGGTACCTCCCGTGGGCGGGACGGGGCCCGCGGTCGTGCTGCCGCCGAGCATGAGGCCGTCGCCCGCATCGGGGTCTCCCACCGCGCAGCCAACCCCAAACGCGATCACAATCGCGAGACCACGACCGATGTCCATCCCACCACCGTCATGATCGTTTCGTCCCACCCAAGGCGATGATATCACCGGGGGCCGTCGTTCGAATCGCCGACGATGTCTTCCCCTACCCCCACCCCCGTGGACATCGACCCCGACCTCCATCGGGCCCACGCGCTCCCTCCCTCCGTCTATCACCAACCACGGTGGTTCGAGCGCATCACCGAGCGGGTCCTGCGTCGCACGTGGCATGGGCTGGCCGATCCCCCGCCCGCGTCGCAGCCCGGTTCGGTGCAACCCTGGAACCTCCTTCCGGGCAGTCTGGACGAGGCGCTGGTGATCACCCACGACGACACGGGACCCCACCTGCTGTCGAACGCCTGCACACGGTGCCGGACGTTGCTCGTCACCCGCGCGGGGCGGGCCGAAGCCCTACCGTGCCCAGGCGGTGATCGTCGGTACGCGCTGGACGGGCGGCGGACGGATGCCGATGGCGATGCCCTCGTTGCCGTCCCGTGGGCGCACTGGGGCGGACTACCGTTCGCCAGCCTCGACCCCTCGCACCCCTTCGACGCGCTGCTCGAAGACCTTCCCCTACCGCTGCGCTCGCGGCCTTGGGATGAGCGGACCACCGTGCCCGCGCTTTGTCGCGACTACGACGTGGCCACCAGCTGGTTGCAGTACTGCGAGCACATGCTCGACCCCGGGCTGGGGTTCGAGCCGCAGCAGCCGTGGCCCACGATCGAGTTGCTCCGGCATGGTGCGGTGATCGATCGGTCCAAGGTCGCCGCGGACGCCGATGCCCCGGCGCCGCCGGGGCGACCCGCCGCCAGCACCACCGTGTGGCTGTTTCCCTGCACGATCGTCGACATCCACCCCTGGGGAACATCGACGCGACTGCTGCTGCCGCTTGCACCCCAGCGCACTCGGATCGTGGTGATTGGGCAGCGGTGGGACGGCAGCGCGGTCGAGGCCGAGGCCCCACGCACCCTCGATACCGTCGAGCATCACGCCCAAGGATTGCTCACCCTGGCCGCCGCCGGGGTGCGCTCACGGCTCGCCAGGCGGCGTACCTACGATGCCGCGCGCGATCGAGGCGTCCACCACTTCCACCGCCAGCTCGCAGCACTGCTCGACACTTGAGCGACCGGTCGGGCACTCACCAACCACGTACTCCGCGTTGCGGTGCGATGCCGGCCCAGCGAGCGGCCCCGCGTCGGCGAGCACGACGGCGCTTGGCAGCCAGCGGCGCCGTGGCCAGCAGCACGATCCCCGTGGCCAGCAGTGCGCCCCCAACCGCCAGCAGCACCGTCGACGCCGTCCCCGACCGCCGCGCCTCGGTGAGCAGCTCGGCCCCCCGAGGAAAACAGGCATCAGCCGCGGGACAGCTGGCGCGAGCCCGGTCTTGCTTGCCAATGGCCGCGATTCCAAACCCACCCCCTGCGGCCAGCACCGCGAGGCCAGCACCACCCACCGAGAACCCAGCGATCCACTGTCCCCGACGCGGCGGACGATCGACCGTGGGTGCCGGCTCCGCGATGACGGGTGGGGGGGAGGCAGCGGGGTCTGTCGTCTCGACGTCCTCGACCCGCAACGGCGGGATCGTCACCACGACCGTCTGTCCCTGCTCGTCGGCCACCACCTCGCCCCGCCAGCCTTCGTGACCGGGCGCGGTCGCCTCGATGACATGCCTCCCGGGATCCACGGGCACCGCCTTGGACCACTGAGCGGGTCCAACCCGCACTCCATCGCGGACGACCGTCAGGCCATCGACCGCGGTCACTTCCAGACGGAGCCGGCTCAGCAACGGCTCGAGCGCATCGGCCCGGGCCCGGGCAAACGCAGCGCGATCGAACTGTCCCTCACGCTGTGCCGCGTCGGCCACCCCCACGTAGTGCACCCATGCGCTGGCCAGCCGCCCCAGCCGCTCATAGCAGTCGGCGAGATTGAACCGCGTACCGATCGCGGGGTCGAGGTGCTGACTCTCGTCGAAATCACGGCACGCCTCTTCGACCTTGCCCTCCTCCATCAGCCGCATGCCTTCGTCGAACAGCGCCTGCGCCGTCGCCTTGTGGCTGTCATCGAGCGGGGCATCGTGCGGGAGCGGAGCCGCCATCGCGGGTAACGAGCTCAGCCCGAGCGCCCACGCCAGGATCATCGCCATCGGGGACCGTGCACGGCGTCGCGGATCACTCGCGGGTTCCGAACAGGGCATCCTTGGCGGCTCCTGGGGGCTTGGTGGGTCGCGGCCGGGCCTTGCGTCCACGCGCCGGCCAATCCGGTGTCCGTGGCTCTCGTGCGTCGGGCGCGGGTGCGGCATCGGGCTCGGGCACCGCATCGCCCACGGTAGCAGGTTCGTCGCGGGGCGGGAGCACGGGCTCGGCGACGGCGTCGAGTGTCGAGGGCGACGATGCCGGGGTCGCGGGCGCCGCTTCGACCGACACGCCCCCGCGCGACGGCTCCGGCTGCCGCGAGGCCGGAGCCTCCGACGCGGGCGTGCCCATCAACGACCACCACCCCACGGCGATGACGACGACCCCGACCGCCCCCATCGCCAGACCTCGCCACCACGGCGAGCGTGCGGGGGGATGCTCGAGCGCGACGATCGCCTCCCGCAGCCGGTCGGCCACGGCGGACGTGCTCGGCCGCAGCCGCGACTGTTTCGCGAGACATGCATCCACCAATGCCGCCCAGGCCCGCGGCACATCGGGCGCCACCGTCCCGAGCCCGGCCAGCGGCGTGCTCGACAACGCCTCCCGTGACAACGCCTTGGCCGAGTCGCCCCGCAAGGGCGACTGCCCGGACAGCGCCGTATAGAGGATGACCCCCAGCGCCCAGACATCGGTGGCCGCACTCTCGCCTTGGCCTCGCCACTGCTCGGGCGCCATCGTGGTGGGGGTCCCCGAGATCCCACCCGCTCGCGTCTGGAACACGTCGATGCTCGTCTCGGCGGACCCATCGCCATCCGGCGACCGAGGCTCCTCGGTCGCGACCAGCTTGGCGAGCCCGAAGTCCAGCACCCGTACGTGTCCCCGGATGTCGATGTGGACGTTGTGCGGCTTGAGATCGCGGTGCAGCACCCCGTGGGCGTGGGCTTCGGACAGCGCCTCGGCGATCGCCAGCCCCAGGCTCAACGCCGTAGCCCCATCGAGGGGCCCCGCGCGCAGCCGGTCGGCCAGCGTCTCGCCCTCCAGTCGCTCGAGCGCAACGTAGGGCCGGCCGTCGTGCTCCCCCACCGCATGGATGGTGATGATGTTGGGATGATTGAACCGTGCCGTCGCCCGAGCCTCGCGTTCGAACCGCGCCCGAGCGTCGGCCGAGCCCAGCAGCTCGTCGCGAATGAGCTTGAGCGCCACGGTCCGATCCAGCGTGGGATCGCGGGCCTCGTAGACATCGGCCATGCCGCCATGGCCCAGTCGCCCCAGCACCTCGAAGTGGTCGATGCGATCGCCCGCCTGCAGCTCACGCGAGTCATCGCCTGCGGTCGGTGCTGGCGGCGGCACGGACATCGTGCCGTGTGGGTCTTCGGTCGCGACCATCGCCAGCTCGGCGACCAGCGTCCGACAGCCGGCACACCCGTCGAGATGCGCGTCGACTCTCGCACGCCGCGATGCATCCAACCCGCCAGCAAACAGCTCCGCGACCTCGTTGTCGTCTAGACAGTCGCCGCCCATGGGTTCGGCCCGACGACCACGATACCATCCACTATCATCCACCGGGACCATGCCCGTGATACGGGACACCTTCCTTGCCGCACTGCCGCCCGCGCTGCGAGACCAGGCCGAGTCGACACCCGATCTCGATGCGCGGCTCGGCACACTGTGCAGCCGAGCCCGCGAGGTCGATGACGTCGCGTCCCCCCGCCCTCGCGGCGGGGAAGACGTCTCGCCGCCGAGGCAGATCCAACGAGGGCTGGGCCCCACCGATGCGCAGTGGATCCGGCACGTCGCCGAGCGCATGGACCCGACCCGGCCCCTCGTCGACGGGCTCGACGCACTGTCGGTCGAGGACCTCTACCTCGCGTGCGGCTGCACTCTGGGTAACGACATGGCGCTCGCCGTCTTTCGGACGCGCTTGCTGGGGCCCACCCGCGCCGCCGCGGCTCGGGCGACCTCGGGCGATCAGGTCGACGAGGTCGTGCAAGAGACGATGACCAAGCTGCTCGTCGCGAGCCC
>JAHZJA010001105.1 GCA_022601155.1 Deltaproteobacteria bacterium
CCATGGGTCGTTCATCCTCACCAATGCAGGGATAACCGTGCCCAGCAGACGGCGAAGGCATGCGCGGCCCCTCGGCGCAAGCTCGGTCGTCGTCGAGGCATGCGCGGGTTTGCGAGGACGAGGGAGATCGAGTTCGGGCATCTCGGATGCAGACCATGTCGCCTGACCCACGAGGATGCCGTCGGTGATCTCGACGCGCGCCTGCGCGACAAGAGGCACGTTGGTCACCTCCAGGTCGGACGACCTCAGGTCGAACTCGCCCGCGAAGACTCCAGCAATCCCGCCTGCCTCCGCCAAGTCGAACACCGCGCGCGGATCCACCCCGACGCCCGTAAGCACGACGTGCTTGCCATTCCGCTGCGAGACATGTGTTTCGGCCCTCGAAACGTTCAATGCGCTGCGCGTTCTATTGCTGTCTGCCGCCGTCGAGTACGTCATGGCAAGTGCCAGCTTCGGCGGACTATCGAGGGTCATCGCCAGTTGCGCGAGCTCTGGGCGGCTGTCGAGCACTGCGGCCAGTGTCTCTGCAACCCCTCCCCCATCCTCGCGCAGGAGGCTCGCGACCACGGGACTCGCCCACCGCATCGGCGAACCGAGGGCCAGCGTCAGAGGCGTGAATCGGCTGCATTGCTGGAACGCCCGACGTGTTTCCGGTCTATCGCTGTCTTCATTCGGTGCGAACGGTGGCACGAAGACCCCGTGTGCGAGGACGTCATGTCGTCGGACAGAGAGAGGGGCAACGGAATGCCAGGAGGAATCGAAGACCTTGCGCCCGTGCGCAGTAAGGTCGCCCATCATCTCCGATACGACCGTAGAGCCATCACCGGCTAGACCCACCGCCCAGTCGGCGAATTCCGGCTCTTCACCCATCACTCGTTCGCATTCGATGACGAGATTGAGTCCCTGCCCAAGCGCGAAATCTCGCAAATCTGGCTCGATTCGATCGACGGCGTCATGTGCCGCCGCCATCCCCAACATGACAGCAAGCGGCCGTAGCCGCCGCGGTCGTATGTATGACGCCACCGCATGGTTCGGCTGTGCTGCAAATCTGAGGGCTGCGGTCTGCCCCTCGCCAGGACCCGGGTCCAGATCCGCGGCGAACAACCCCGCGTCGTGTTGCGGGTCACGACCGAGAGCGTGCGTAACAACGACGACCCGGACCTGACTGTCCTCGGGAAGTATGGCGATAGTGCCATTCCCAGGGAGAACCCAAGCCATCGCACCTGGCCGGCCGGCAATGACTTCGGCGGGAGCCGCCTCCAGATCTGCCATCGCGGCGTTCAGTGATGCCATGAGTGTCCCAACACTCAACGCGGGAAGAGCGACTTGATGGCGTAGGCGTACCTCTTTGCGGTCCTTGAGACGCAGTGTCGGCAAGCCCGGAGGCCCCTCGATCATTGGATCACCCAAAGCGAGGACGGTTCGGCGGCGACGGTCCCAGCCCTCCAGCTCCGAGTCACGGACGGGGACACCCACCGCACGCAGGACCCCCAACACGGGTTCGTCGAATTGCGAAGACATCCCCAACTCGGCACCACGGTGGCCAACCGTCCGCAGCGTGCTCCTCAACCGGGGCCAGCCGCTGGGAGCCGGATCGAAGATCACGACCAGCGCGGCACCCTCTCCCAGGCCTTCAACGCGAACGATCGTGTCCGCCTGAAGGTCATCCGAAGCAGGCGCAGACACAGGCTCGCCTGTTGGCGGCGCGTCGGTCTCTTCGGTGCGGCAGGCAAGACCAGTCGTAACGACCCCACACGCGATGGCGGCGGAGGTCAGCCACGCCAAGATTCGAGTACCCCACGACGGCCGATATGGCTCGGATTTGCCGAGTCTACGCCACAGGCACGGGCGACCGGAGCCCCTGGCACTGGGTTGCTCGCGGCGTGGGTCCGTGGCCGTTCGGGTGAACATTCGGGAGGTGGACCCCCGTGCAACGACTTGTGACACCCGCTCATCGTCGCCGTCGGGGCGAAACGCGTCCTCGAGGAACAGCTCGGCCACAACGGGCTCCGCTTCACCGACGCACAGAGGCGGCGGCTCGCCCTCGGGGCAGCGCTGCTCGACCGTCGTGCTCTGCCCGAGGTCGCAACCATCGTCACCCCGGAGGCCCTCATGATGTGGTACCGCCGCCTCGTCGCCCGCAAGTACGACCGCCAGCACTACGGTCCGGATCCGCCTCGAGCTCAACGGGCCCTTGCAACACCGGACCGTTGAGCCGGCCGTAGGCGTGTACCGCGATGTCGCGACCATGCCTGGAACCCGGGGCCTGCAAACGCAACGCGATTCCCACGCCGTGTCCCAACCCCCTGCTTCGCAGCCGCGCCAACCTACCGTCATCATGCCGGATCTCTGCCGCTGGAATCGGGACATCACGCCGTCTGGACGACCGTCATCCGGCCGCGCCTCCCCGAGAACGAATACACCAATCGGTAGGACGTGTCTCAACAGTTGGCATCAGAGCCGTGACTCGTCTGGACCGCACCATGATTTCGATCTCCTGCCTGCGCCTGTCCTTTCTCCTCGGCATCCCTGCTGTGATGTCAGCGTGCACCGAAGGGAGCACCGCTTCCGACTTCGACCGTCACTCGGCGCGATTGAGGTGCGACGTCGTCCAGCTGGTCACGGAATACGCCGACCGATCCCACGACGAATTCTTCACGTGCATCGACGATCCTGTGAGGCTCGAGCTGGACCCCGAGTTCGAGCGTGAACACTGGGACCTCCTGGTCTCGGGTCGGGCCACAATCGACATCGACCGGTCGCCGGCAATGATCGCCGGCGGAGCACCCCTCGAGTCGTCGGAGATCACGATCGACGAGTCGAGCTATTTTCGCTCCGACCCCGACCCAGCGATGCTCGGAGAGGCCTCCGTCCTCGTCGTTCGCATCGAGACCCCGGACGCCACCCACCCGCTCAGCGAAGCCGAGTTGTCCGCGGACGTCTTTGGCGGGCCCGACGACCTGATCAACCTCAAGTCACAGATCGACCAGTGCTCCCACGGCAAGCGGACCATTGAGCCAGCGGAGGTACCCGGACCTCACCGGGGTGTCATGACGGTAGCCGTCGACCTGATGGCCGCGGACCACGATTCTCGCGAGCTGGCCAACGCGGCAGCCGGGCTGGCCAAGACCCAGCTCGGCCTCGACGAGGGCGTGGAGTCCACGTTCGACCACGTGATGTACTGCGTTCCCCCGGGCTCGAAGACCCCATTTCTGGCCTGGGCCTACTCCAACCACTCGCGCACGGTCTACAACGACCACTGGTGCTCGGTTCCCGTCGTGCAGGCTCATGAAGTCGGCCACAACATGGGTCTCGGCCACACGGGCCGCGACGACGAAAAGTATGCCGATACGACGGGCAACATGGGCTACGCCTCCAACCACGAGGAGGGAGCGAACAAGTGCTTCAACGCCGCGAGGAGCTCATTGCTGGGCTGGTACGCGGACAAGGAAGTCACGATCGAAGCGGGAACGAGCGGCGAGTACGAACTCGTCGGAGCGGTGGACTACCCGCGAGCGAGCGAACGGCAGCAGGTCCTGCTCAAGATCGTGGCCCCGGACGGCAACCGAGTCCTTCATGTTGCCTACAACGTGGGCAAGGGCCCCAACGAGGGCACCGATGACACCCGTGAGCACGTGACCGTCGTCGAGCAGTTGCTGCCGGTCGGTCAGCCTTCGAGTCGCCTCGCGGCTCTGACCGAGGACAGCGAGCCGTTCGTCGACTCGGCGCAGTCGGTGACGATCGAGGTCCTCGAGCGCACCAGGGAGCAAGAGATCGACGCCGCCCTCGTCCGGGTCACCTATGCGGATGAGATGAGCGACTAGCAGCCCGCCAATTGGAGGTGGACCCGAACGATCCCCGCATCCAACTGCCCTCGGACCCTCCCCAGGTTGAGACGCGCCCCACGGCCGTCCCATCCGTCGGACGGCCACAGGTTTGCAGATTCGGTGTTGTCGGCCAGACCGGTGCGACGAGCCATGACATCGGGTACGAGACGCGTCTCAACTGCGCGCGCCCAGTCTCGTCCAGCCCTGCCCTTCGCCTGCGTAGTTGCGCTGTCCCGATCTCCTGGACAGGTCTATTGGAGCGGCTGCGGAGACTCTTCCGCTGCTGCGGGGCAAGGACGTTGTGTACAGATCGCGCTGTGGTGCGGTGGGCCCCGACCTCTCGGGCGAAACCCACCTCGCGTCGCAGTACAACGACTCGAAGACCCATCACCCTCGACGCGCTGCAGATGCACCGTCCATGAGGTCATTGGAGAAGTTGCGCCCTGCTGCGCCCCGCAACATTCGGCAGCAAGCCCGGCTCCACGGCGCGCTCTATGGGTTCACTGGAGATTTGCTGTGATGCGCGCCCTCATGTGGTCTTCGCCCTCCCATGTGTTGGCATGGCCCGCCAGCACCACGATCACCGGAACCGCCAGCCATCAGCGCCACTGGCAACCATCGACGACTTCCCCTCCTCCGCATTCCCCCTTCCACCGCTCGGAGGTCGATCGGCCGCGGGTGCCCTCCGGCTGTATCGAACTCAGCGGGGCTCAGGGAGCGGGCCCTTCAAGCCGAAAACGCAGAAGCTCTGAGCCCGAGCTGCGTTCGACTACGCATTGGCCTCGGTGCTTGTCGTCGTTGTCCGCACGTTCAGGCCCTGGCTCCGCTGCGACCGGGCTCCAGCCGCCAGGGACGAGGCCAGCATGCTCCGAGCCATCGACTTCGCAGCTCGCACCGCTCCCCTGACGAGGACTGGGTCTCGTCGATGTCACGGAGTCGCGACTGCACCCTTGGCGGAGGCGTCGCCTTGGCTCCGAGCCCTCTGTCTCCATGCCCAACTGCGCGAGCTGGTCGTCGCATCCCGGTCCACCTGGCCACGGCTGATCGTCGAGCGAGGACGGCGACGCCCTCGAGCCCGACTGTCATCCACCGAGGCCGAAGCTCGGCCGACTTCCCCCACAAGGCCGTAGGTCGCCACGCTACACCCCGCGCACTTGCGACGCGTTTCCTGCCAAGTCCATGGCGCGCAGCAGCGGTGGCGTCCTCGACCTCAACTCCAGGGCGGTATGAGCGAGGCACTCGCCGTCGCACAACCCCGCGGCTCGGCACGACGTCGTCCACCTGAAGACACGTCATCATGCCGAGTCTCCGCAGCTGGAAATGCCAACATCACACCGCTCTCCCAGGCCTACCCGTCGGTGGGCTTGTAGACCGACTCGTGGAGGATCGCCGCCTTGTCGTCGGTGGAGAACGTGTTCTTGGCCGAGGATTCGCCCATGCACGCGTTCATCACCGAATCCCGATCCGGTGAGAAGTCGGGGTCGACGTCTCCGCTGGGGAACTCCGAGGTCCCTGGGATATGTCTCGCCCCTTCAGCCTCCCCCTCGGGGTCGCCGTAGGCCCCGCCGTTCTCACGGTTGGTGCCGCAGCTGGCTCGGTTCTTGAAATCGGTGTGCCGCAACCCGACCGCGTGTCCGATCTCGTGCATCATCACCCCCTGCTGCAGCCTGGCGGCCTTGGCGGGCAAGTTCGGGTTGATCTCGATCTCTTCGCCGGGCTGACCATCACTCCCGGGGAAGGTGGATTCGGCCCACACGTTGGCGCAAAGCCCCGACGCCAACCCGATGAGGATCCTCGGCTCGTCGGGGAGATCACCGTCCTTTTCCACCAGGGTGAAGTGCAGACGCGAATCCACCGAGTCCCATGCCGTGACCGCATATCCCACGTTGTTCCGGAACGCCGGGAACTGCTCGTCCAGGACCGGGGAGATGAACACGCTGATGTTCGAGTTCTCCTCGGAGACCAGATTGGTCGTGACGTACTGTCGGAAGCCCGCGCCACTCAGGCTGCGAGAGGCCTCCAGAGTCATCACGATGTCGCCTTGATAGATGACCCGCCCCCTCGCATCGACCCTGATCTCGTCGCGCTCATAGCCTGCGGCCACGAGGTTCTCGACGATCTCGTCGCTGTCGGCCGTGCGAGTGCTCGCCGGGCTGACGTCGCCGGCGTCGCATCCCCCAGCGACCAGCAGACCGACCATACAGAGCACGCCAGTAAGGCCGCGGGGCTCGCGGGCCAGAGTATTATTTCGATGTCGCATGGAAGTCCTCATCTCGGGTGCAGTCCAGAGTCAAGACACCCGCCGCCCTCGGAACTATTCGGCGTCGGGAGTATTGGTGAAGCTCGTTGGCGACTCGGCGTGGTGACCGCCGGAGAACCTGATGCTCTGCTCGTCCGCTCGGTCGGCCAGCCCAACGCCCCCGAGCGCTCGCGCCTGTCGTTCGAACATCATCCGACGCGCCAGGACCCCAACAGCCCGGTGGTGATCGCCACGATGCTGGCCATCACCACCAGCTGGATGTCGAGCACGATCGGCAACAGTGGTCGGCGAGCCGGGGGCCGAGGTCAGCATGGCCGGTCCCGTACATCCGCGGCCAAGGCCACCGACGCCCGGTCGTGGCACACCCACGGGGGCAACGAGCTGAACCGTCACGCAGCCCCCCGGTGGGAGGAGACACCCGCGCGTTGACGTCGTTCGCCAACCGCTGACGCTGCGAGCCGGGGACGGAGCGGGCACCCCAGAGTCTCGTCTGTCACGCGGACGTCCCCACAGGCGCTGCGTGGCGATTGTTGGATGACCCATGACGAGGGCCAAGTGTTTCCCTTACAATCGAATAAGGGAAACACTTATGGCCGAATCACCGAGCGTC